>JALYUS010000281.1 GCA_030853625.1 Chloroflexota bacterium | reverse complement strand
TTACAACGCGCCGCCCCTCGGCGCGGCGGTGCGGGCATTGATGGATATTGCGCGGGAGGCAGGCATCGTCGCCAATATCCATTCGACCGGCAACCACGGCGACCCGCTGGAGATCGGCGCACTCGCTCGCCGCTATCCCGACATACCGATCATCATGGACCACATGGGCTACCGCAACGACGGGCGCGCAGCCATCGCAGCGGCGGAGGACAATCCGAACATCTTTCTCGGCACGACGATCGCCGCCTTCGAGCCGAGTTTCGTCGCCACCGCGATCAAAGCCGTCGGCCCCGAACGGATCATCTTCGGCTCCAACCTGCCAGCCTGCTACCCGGACCTCGCTCTGGAGTCGCTCCGGCGCGGCAACTTCGGTCAGGAAGCCGAATCGCTGATCTTCGGCGGCAACCTGGTGCGAATACTGGGCGTAGTCTAAACCCCCTCACCCCTTCCTTTTCGGGAAGGGATGAGGGGTTAGGTCGTCACCAGTTCCCGCGCGGCGAACGCCTGGGTAAGCGCGACGAAGGTTTCCAGCGCCACCAGGGCGCGTCCGCTGGCAATCCTCTCCGTAGCCCGCAAGATACCCATTGCGATCTCCGGCGCGGCATTGGCGGCGACGAGGGCGGCGGCGGCATTGAGCAGCACGACATCGCGCGTCGGGCCGGGTTCGCCGGCCAACACCCGCCGCGTGATGACGACATTCTCCGCCACGCTGCCGCCACGCACCGCCATCGGCGTCGCACGAGCAAATCCGAACTGCTCCGGCGTGATCTCATACGTCACCACATCGCGATCCACATGCACTTCGTGGATCGTTGTCGGGCCGGAGATGCTGATTTCGTCCAGCCCCTCTTGCCCATGCACGACCAATGCATGCTCGACGCCGAGCAGGGCGAAGACGCGCGCTAACTTCGCTGCCAGCGCCGCGTCACCGACACCCATCAGTTCGTACGGGGCGCGCGCCGGATTGGTCAGCGGGCCGAGCAGGTTGAAGACGGTGCGGATGCCGATGTCGCGCCGCACCGGCCCGGCGTGCTTCATCGCCGGGTGGAACGCCTGCGCGAACATGAAGCCGAACCCAACCTCCCGCACGCATTGGGCGACCTGCTCCGGCGTCTGCTCGATCACGACGCCCAACCCTTCCAGCACGTCCGCGCTGCCGCAGCGAGAGGTCATCGCCCGGTTGCCGTGCTTCGCCACCGCGACGCCCGCCCCCGCCACAACGAACGCCGCCGTCGTGCTGATGTTGAAGGTGCCGCTGCCGTCGCCGCCCGTGCCGACGACATCCACGACGGGTATCCCGTCGTCGAGCGTCACGCGGCGGGCATGGCGGCGCATCGTCTCGGCAAATCCGGCGATCTCGCCCTCCGTCTCGCCGCGGATACGCAGCGCGGTGAGGAACGCGCCGATCTGCGCGGGCGTCGCCTCCCCCGCCATGATCTGGTCCATCACATGCGCCGCCTCGGGCCGCGTGAGGATTTGCCCCTCCACCACCCGCGCAATCGCGTCGCGAATCCCCGGTTCCGGTGCGTTGCTGCTCATTGACCTAACCCCCAGCCCCTTCCCTCGCAGGGAAGGGGTGACTCATCGAAAGGCCGTGCCTCACGCTCAACGCTCCCACCTCATCGCGGTTCACTCCCCCTTCCCTCCGAGGGAAGGGGGCCGGGGGGTTAGGACCAGCGAGGAAATTCCCTAACAACTGGTGTCCGTGCTCGGTCAGGATGCTTTCCGGGTGGAACTGCACGCCTTCGAGGCTGGGGATTTCTCGATGGCGGAAGCCCATCACGAGGCCGTCCGCCGTCTCCGCCGTCACTTCGAGCACATCCGGCAGTGTCTCGCGCGCGACGACGAGTGAGTGGTAGCGGATCGCCGTGAAGGGCGACGGCAGTCCCCGGAAGACGCCCTGCCCCGTGTGATGGACCGCGCTTACTTTGCCGTGCATGAGCTTCGGCGCGCGGACAACTTCGCCACCGTACGCCGCACCAATCGCCTGATGGCCGAGGCAGACGCCGAGGATCGGTACATGCCCCGCCAGCGCGCGGATCAGCGGCACGCAGATACCCGCCTCGTTCGGCGTACACGGCCCCGGCGACAGCACCACCCGTTCCGGCGCCATTGCCACGATCTGCGCCACCGTCGCCGCATCATTCCGCACCACCGTCACATCCGCGCCCAATTCGCAAAGATACTGGTAGAGGTTATAGGTAAACGAGTCGTAGTTATCAATCAGAATTATCACCGAAGACTCCCCTCCGTATTTCTGCGCTTTTCGTGATACTATCCGTGTGCAGGGCATCATCGCAGGCAAGGTTCCGTGGTCCGTCGCGTTCGGATGCAAGGCCGAACGAGGATTGAAACATCAGAATTATCATGGTCGCTCCCTTCAGTCGTTCAGTAGACAGTAGAAAGTAGTCGGTAGTCAAAAGGGATTGATTCCAATAACTACCGACTACCGTCTACTGTCTCCTCGTCATCTTCCATCGCTTCCGCCATCTCGATGGCGCGGAGGAGCGCGCTCATCTTGTGGTGGCACTCGTGGTATTCCCCCTCCGGGCTGCTGTCCGCGACGACGCCACCGCCCGCCTGTGGATAGGCGATGCCATCCTTGACGGGCATCGTCCGCAGGGCGAGGGCGAAGTCCATATTGCCGTCGTAGCCGACGTAGCCGAGCGCGCCCGCGTATGGCCCGCGCCGCTCGTGCTCCAACTGCGCGATGATCTCCATCGCCCGGATTTTCGGCGCGCCCGAGGCCGTCCCCATCGGGAAGCAGGCGCGCAGGGCATCGAGACTCGTGTACTCCGGCTTCAGCCGCCCCTCGACCTCGGAGCAGAGATGCATGACGTGGCTGTACCGCTCGACCTGCATCAGGGAGGGGACCCGCACCGTACCCGGCTCGGCGATCCGGCCGATGTCGTTGCGGCCCAAATCCACGAGCATGATGTGTTCGGCGCGCTCCTTCTCGTCGGTGGCGAGTTCCTCCGCCAGCGCGCGGTCGTCCTCTTCCGTTTTGCCGCGCGGGCGCGTCCCGGCGAGAGGATGCGTCGTGATCGTGCCGCCCTCGTTGCGGACGAGCGATTCGGGAGAGGACGCGACGATCTGAAAGCCATCGAGATTGAAGTAGACCATGTAGGGCGAGGGATTGATCGCCCGCAGCGCGCGATAGATCGTGAAGGGCGCGGCGCTCGTCGGGACGGTCAGCCGCTGCGACGGGACGATCTGGATGATGTCACCCGCCGCGATGTACTCCTTCGCCCGTTCGACCACCGACTCATAGTCCACGCGGCTGAAGTTGCCAACCGGCCCGCTCTCGCCCTTCGCGCCGATACCACGCGGTGGGGTGACGACGCCGGTTCGCAACGTGCCGACGAGCCGGTTGATGCGCGCCACCGCTTCAGCGTACGCCGTCGGGAGATCGCCGGTGTCAGTGTGGACGTGCGAGACGACCTTGATCCGCCGCCGTAGATGGTCGAAGACGAGCAGCGTATCGGTGAGCATGAAGACGGCGTCCGGCAGATGCAGAACATCTGCGGCGGCCATCGGCACGCGTGGCTCGAAATACCGGATGCACTCGTAGCCGAGGTAGCCCACCGCACCGCCGAGGAAGCGGGGCAAATCCATCTCCGGCGCGCGGACGGGCGTGTACGGCGTCAGGAAGCCCTGTAATGCCTCCAGCGGATCGGTGAAGGGGAAGACCTGCTTGTCGCCTCGCTGATGCGTCGCCGTCAGGACGCCATTGCTCATCCGCACGACGAGGTACGGATCGCTGCCGATGAATGAGTAGCGCGCCAGCCGCTCGCCGCCCTCGACGCTTTCGAGCAGAAACGAATACGGCCCCTGCGCGACCTTCAGGTACGCCGTGACGGGTGTCTCCAAATCCGCCATGATCTCACGGGAGAGCGGGACGAGATTGCCCGCGCCCGCCAGCGCGCGCACCTCGTCCAGCGACAACGAGTACTGCGTACCATCTATCGGTCGTGCTGAGGGCTGAGGGAGGGCGGTTGGAGCACCGCCCCGACGATCTGCCGACTGCTGACTGCTGACTGCCATGAATCCTGCTCCTTCGGCTGCCTCACGGGCAAACAAAAACACCTTCATCCCTGCAAGGGACGAAGGCGCTCAAAACGCTCCGTGGTGCCACCCCAATTGGATTGACCCGCAATGCCTGGGGGCAATCCCACTCGTCAGTACGGGAAACTCCCCTGCTGCCGACTATGTACCGCCGACTGCCGACTCGTTTCTGATACCCTGCGCCATGGTAACGGTGGCGCTCCTCCGGCCCCGGCTCCGATTCCGACTACTCCGCACTGCGGCGTTTCGGGGGGCGACTCCCCGGTCCATTCACTCATCCGCGTCGGCTTCCCGATTCACACCAACCATCGGGATCGCTGCGTGCCACGCCGGGACGGCTACTCGTCCGGTTCAACGTCGTATTGGAGACGATACTAGAGCGCACCGGGCAGTTTGTCAAGCCACTGAATCTGACATTCGGACATAACTCGATTTCCCCGGTGGTGGCAGGCTAAAGCCCGCCACCACATTCTTCTCTGTTTGTCGCAGGTATGTCCAGATGTCAGTTATGGATGCGCGGGAACGATTACCAAACCAACGGCATGGTAAATCCCCTTCGAAAGACCGAATCTACGCTCTTCGTTTATCCCGAAGCGTCACGCATCACTGCCGTACCGCGACGAGCGGGTCGGCGTGGCGGTGGACCAGTTTCCAGTCCGCACCTTCGCGGCGGAAGATTTCGGTGACGCGGAGCGCCTTCGGGGCGAACTCCTGCCCGCCGCTGGAGCGGACTTCACCGCGCTCGATAGCGACGGTGTAGGCCATCTCCGGCGTGACGTGCCAGGCAATCAGTTCAGGCTGTATCGCGCCTTCCGCGTTCCGCGCGGCGGCCCAGGTGTAGCGCTCGGAGACCGCCGCCCAGCCCTGCTCGGAACCGCCATAGCCGCCAAACATCGTGATCGCGTCGGTGTGCATGGCCTGAGCCTTCCACGGCCCGGCGTCGCCGTTGAAGAAGGCGGTCGTCGCCTCGTGGCGACGGGCGAGAAAGTCGCGAAACTCTTGTTCGATGGATACTGATGACATTTCCGTCTCCCTTTCCGTATTCGCCTGCCCCGGCTTCTCAAAGGACCCGGAAGCGGCGGACCATCGCTTCGTCCACCGTGACGCCCAATCCCGGTCCGTCAGGAACGGCGATGTAGCCATCTACCATCGTGAGATGCGTTGTGCAAAGAGTGTTGAGCAGCGACGCGGACGAGACGTTGTATTCCAGATAGAGGGAGTTCATCAGGTAGGCATTCAGGTGGAGCGACGCTGCCTTGAGAAGATCGGTCAACCAGGCGTGCGGTACGCACTCGATCTGGTGGCGCGTCGCGAAGTCAGCGATCTGCTTGCCGACGGTCAATCCCCCGCAACGCGACAGATCGGGCTGCAAGACATCCACGCCTCCCTCCGTCGCCAGCCGCTCGAACTCGTCGAACCCGGCATATTGCTCCCCCGCCGCGAGCCGCAACCGCGTCGTATGTTCGGACAGAATACGATAGCCGGCGATATTTTCGGGATGGAGGCAGTCTTCCAACCAGACGACGCCGAGGCTCTCCAGTTCCTCGATGACCGTGATCCAATCGCGTAGCGCGCGTGGCCGGAATGGATCGTCGTAGGCGACGCCATACCAGCCGCCGTCTACCAGCAGATCAATCTCCGCCCCCGCCTCCGCACGCGCCGCGCGAACGAGGGCGATGTCGCGCGCGATGTCATAGCCGAACGCGCCCCAGCCAAACTTGATCGCGCGGAAGCCGCGCTCCCGATACTCAGCGACCGCCGCTTTCATCGCGTCCGGCGTCGGGCGGAAGAGCGTTGAGGCATACCCCTTCACTTTGTCGCGGTATTTTGCGCCGAGCAATTTGTGTATCGGCTGGCCGAACGCCTTGCCTGCGATGTCCCACAGGGCGATGTCCACGCCTGACATCATCTGCATCCCGGCGCCCTGCCGTCCATAGTAGGCGAGGAAGCGGTACATCTTCTGCCAGAGCCGCTCGCGTTCCAGCGGGTCTTCGCCAATCAGCGCCGCCTTCAGAGATTCGAGGCCGATCTGCCCGCCGGACGGCGCGTCCACGATCGCTTTGCCGACATGCGGCTGCGTCTCGCTATCGGCCCACCCGGTGATCCCCTCGTCCGTACTCACCTTGACGAGCGCGATGAATCGCGTCCCGTGCGCCTCTCCGGCTGCGGACGGGTCCGGGTAATCCTTTCCCGTATCCAGCACCATCGCCTCGACATCGGTGATCTTCATCGCTTCCCTCTCGTCTTGTGAACGGACGACATGACCACCCGCCGCGTCCGCCTCCCCTTCATTCAATACCCGCGCTTTTTGTCCACGACGTTCAGCAATTCTTCGTTACGCAGGAAGCGGCGGAGGTTTTCGCTGAGGATGGCGTAGGCGCGTGGGCCGTACTGTGGAGTAAGGCCACCGTAGTGCGTGAGCAGGATAAGGTTCGGCGCGTTCCAGAGCGGATCGTCCGGCGGCAGGGGTTCGGGATCGGTGACATCAATGCCCGCGCCCGCGATCGTGCCATCCGTGAGGGCGGTGAGGAGCGCGGCCTGATCCACAATCGGGCCGCGACCGACGTTGAAGAAGTGCGCGGTGCGCTTCATCGCCGTGAATTCGTTCGCCCCGATCAGGTGGCGCGTCTCCGCCGTCAGCGGCAGCGTGACGACGACATGGTC
>JALYUS010000277.1 GCA_030853625.1 Chloroflexota bacterium | reverse complement strand
ACTTCGGCTGCGGCTCGTCGCGCGAGCATGCACCGATGGCGCTGATGGGCGCGGGCGTCTCGTGCGTGATCGCGGAGAATTTCGCGCGTATCTTCTTCCGCAACGCGATCAACATCGGCCTGCCGGTACTCGAATCGGCGGAGGCGGCGGAGAAGGTGCAGCCGGGTGACGAAATCCATGTGGACCTCGAAACCGGCACAATCTTCAATGTCACGCGCGGCGAGCAGTATCAGGCAGCGGCCTATCCGCCCGCGATCATGGAGATCATCAAAGCGGGTGGCCTGATTAACTCGATCCGCAACAAGATCGCCGCCGAGGCCGAACGGCAGGCCACCGCCGGTGCCACGGCATGACGGAGTACAACGTCCTCTGCCTCCCCGGTGACGGCATTGGCCCCGAAGTGATGGCCGAGGCGCGCAAAGTCCTCGACGCGGTCGGCGAGCGGTTCGGGCACGCCTTCACCTTCGAGCAGGGGCAGGTCGGCATCGCCGGGATCGAGGCGTACGGCACGGCGATCCGCGACGAGGAGATGAGCCTCGCCCGCGCCAGCGACAGTATCCTCTTCGGCGCGGTCGGCGGCGCGACGCAGGACGCCTACGCCACCGTCCGCCCGGAGGACGCGATCTTCCGCCTCCGCAAGGACTTCAATCTCTACGCGAATCTCCGGCCCGTCGTCGCGACGCCCGCGCTGATGGATGCTTCCCCAGTCAAGGCATCCGTCCTCGAAGGCGTGGATATGTTGATCGTGCGCGAGTTGACGGGTGGCCTCTACTTCGGCTCGCCGAAGGAGCGGATGACCGCGCCGGACGGCCAGCGCGCCGCCGTGGACACGCTTTACTACACCGAGGAAGAGGTGCGCCGCATCGTGCGCCTCGCCTGCGAGATCGCCGGGCAGCGGCGCGGCAAGGTGACAAGTGTGGACAAGGCGAATGTCCTGATGTCCTCCCGGCTCTGGCGCGAGGTGGCGATGGAGGTCGCGGCGGAGTTCCCGGCGATCGAGATGGATCATATCCTTGTGGACGCGGCGGCGATGGCACTCCTGAGGAATCCGCGCGCTTTCGATGTGATCGTCACTGAGAACACCTTCGGTGACATCCTGACGGACGAGGCGGCGATGCTGGCGGGTTCGATGGGCATGCTGCCGTCGGCATCGCTGAATGGTCAGCCGCCGGAGCGCGCCGGTTCGCCCGCGAAACTCTTCGGTTTCTACGAGCCGATCCATGGCACCGCGCCGGACATCGCCGGGCAGGGCATCGCCAACCCGCTCGGCATGATCCTCTCCGCCGCGATGATGCTCCGCACCTCGTTCGGCCTCGATGCCGAGGCGAACGCCATCCAGCAGGTCGTGGACAGTCTACTCACCGATGGTGTGCGGACGCGCGACCTCGGCGGCACGCTCGGCACCGTCGCAATGGGCGACCGGATTGTAGACAGCATCCGGCGATTTGAGTAGCACGTAGCGAGTGGCCGGTTCCGTCTCGTTTCTCACTACTCGCTACGTGCTCCTGGGAGTGTCCTATGGCTTGTCTCTCCGCTGGCGTTATCGCGCCGGACTTCGCGCTGCATACCGATCGTGGCGACGAATGGCGGCTCTCCGAGCATCTCGGTAAGCCGCTCATTTTGATGTTCCACCGCCATTTGCAGTGACTGCCGTGCCAGGAGCATCTGTCGCAGTTGCGGCAGTCTGCCGAACTCGCCGCGATGGGCGTCGGCATCGTCGCGCTCTTTTTCAGCCAGGCCCCCCGGCTGCCGGACTATCGCGTCCGTTTCGACATCCCGGATCGCATCCCCCTCCTCGCGGATGAGGGCCGAACGGTTTACACGACGTACGGGATGCGTGTCGGCTCGTTGCGGGAGATTTACTCACCGGAAGTGATCGCCAAATACGCGCGCCTGATCCGGGGCGGCATGAAGATGCAAATGAAGACCGACGAGGACACCCGCCAACTCGGCGGCGACGTGATCGTCGGCCCCGATGGCCGCATTATCCTCGCCCACTGCTCCAAAAATCAGGCAGACCGGCCCAGTGTCGAGACATTAATTACTGCGATTCGCGATGAATGAGAAAGTTGCGCACATTCCTGGATGCTTTACGGCGCGTCCGAGAGGAGCAATCGCGGTGAAACGGTACGAGCATTACTCAATGGTCATCGAATGGTCGGATGAAGAGACGCATATATCGTGACTATTCCTGAATTACCGGGCTGCATCACGCACGGAGCGACCTACGAAGAGGCGGCCCGACAGGGGCAGGACGCGATTGATAGCTGGCTCGATGCCCAACATGCGAGCGAACGACCGCTGCCTGCTCCGCGCACGTACGCAGAGCAGACGGAGCGCGTTGCGGATTAATCGTTTCCCTACCGCCCATTACATATGCACAATGACTGTCGTGCCGAGGGGCGCCCACTGGTAAAGGGTCGCGACCAATGCGACGGGGGAGTTCACGCAGCCGTGGCTACCACCACTCTCCGTACCCGGGCCGTAGACACTCCGCCACGGTGCGCCGTGGATCGCATAGCCGCCACCGGCGAAGTACATCGTCCACGGGACATGTTTAATGTCGTATGCGGTTGGCAGGCCGATGTCGCCCTTCATCCGCTCATCCTTGACCTTCGCGAAGATTTGGAAGACGCCGGTCGGGGTCGGGTTCGCGGCCTCGCCGGAGGTGATGTCGAACTGCTGCGCGACCGCGTTTCCTTCATAGGCCACCAGATGCTGCGTTGTCAGGTTCACATCAATCCACTTCGGCCAGATACTCGCACTGTAGTCCATCGCGCCGCCGTCTTTCGGCACCGGATTGACACCGAGTTCCCGCGCCAGCGCGAATTCCTTGCCGAGGTTGCCGAGGCGGACGGTATCCTGACCATTCGCGTCTTTGGCAAGTTCGAAACGCGCGCGTTCGAAGTACTGCACCGTTGTCACTTGCTTGTCGGCGCCGACGGCCTCGCGCGTCGGCTCAGAGAGCGGGAAACCGAAGACGCCGAGCGCGCCGTTCTGCTGCCAGAAGTCCGCGAAAAGCCCGGTGACGCTATGGCCGGTCGGCGCGAAGAAGAGATGACCGGCGCGATCCGGGCCGAACTGATCGCGCGTCATCGGCATGAAGGGGGCATCATGGCGACCCATCACGGCCTCCGCGCCGAGGCGACCGAAGGAGATACCAATTGACGGCGTGTACTCCAGAATACCGCGCTCGAAGTACTGCTTCGTCGTCTTGCCGTCTTTCACTTCTTCGGTGATCGGGTTACCGATGCGATCCGCGCCGCCGTTTTCATGCCAGAACTCAAGGAAATCACCGTTGACGTTGTGCCCGGTAGCCGGGAAATAAACGATGGGTGGCCCCGCCACCGGCGATTCCGCACCCACGGCAATCGGCACGAGAAGCGCGGAAGCGAGGAGCGCGACCATTGTCAACGCAAGCGCCCGCCCGGCCATTCGCAGTTTCATTCCAGGGTTGCGCAAGATCGTCACGCCCGTTCCTCCTCAGCAGCCACTCACGCACCCCGACGAACCGAGAGCAAGAAGATGTACGGTTGTTTAAACGCTCAGAGACGCCAATCGGTTGCATCAAAAGAGAGACGATGCCATATCGTTCGTACAGCAAAGAGATTACCCGACCTCAGCGCAAGAAACAAGGTTGTCCGCAGGATATTCCGCGCCTCAGTTCGTCACTCGTTGATGCAATCCCTGTGCCAGCGCGCGCAGTGCATCACGCGGTTGGAGGAGGGTGAGCCAGCGCGCGGGAATCGCTCCAATGCCCTCGCGCGCACCGGCGAGCGCGCCCGTCACCGCGCCGCTCGTATCCGCGTCATCACC
>JALYUS010000257.1 GCA_030853625.1 Chloroflexota bacterium | reverse complement strand
GCGGCGGCTGCGGCGGCGAGCGGGCAGACACATTTCGATCCTGCCGCATGCCCGTGGAAACTGCCGGATGGGCAGGTCGAGGGGCAAACCGTGACGTGCGGATTCGCCGTCGTGCCGGAGGAGCACCAGAACCCGACCGGCCCGATGATCAAATTGCCCGTTGCCGTCTTCAAGAGTGCCTCCGCTACTCCCGCGCCGGACCCACTCGTCTACATCGAGGGCGGGCCGGGCGGAGCGGTGCAGGATACGCTCACCTATCTCCTCGCGGGCGATCTGCCGGCCCTGACTGCGAACCGCGATCTGATTATCTACGATCAGCGCGGCGTCGGCTTCGCGCAGCCGAATCTCGCCTGCCCGGAGGTAACGGCGCGGGACCTCGCGGATGCACAGGTGGAACTCAGCCAGGACGACAGGGCGAACCATGACATTGCCGCGATCTTCGCCTGCCGGGACCGGCTGACGCAGCAGGGGATCAACCTCGGCGCGTACACAAGTGCGGAGGGCGCGGCGGACCTCAACGATATTCGCGCGCTGCTCGGCTATCCGCAACTCGATCTGCTCGGCGTCTCGTACGGCACGCGCGTCGCCCTGACGATGATGCGTGATTATCCGGCTGCAGTCCGCAGTGCGGTGCTCGACTCGTCCGTGCCGCTTCAGGCGAATCTCATTGAGGATGACGGCACGAACTTTGACCGCGCGTTCACGCTCTTCTTTGCGGCCTGCGCGGCGGACCCATCGTGCAACGCGAAGTCCCCGACATTGCAGGCCGACTATAGCGCGACCGTCGCCCAATTGAACGCCCAACCGATCACGACGCCGGTGAAAGATGACAAGAGCGGGATGACCGTCCCGGTCGTCGTGGATGGCTACGATCTCACGTCGCTAATCGGTGAGTTGTTCTACGATAAAACCGCGACGAGTATTATCCCGCAACTGATCGCGCAGATACGACAGGGCGATACGACCCTTCTGGACCTCGTCATCGAGGCGATCGGTATCACCGGGCCGGACATCAATATCGGCACGTATTACTCGATTTACTGCTCGGAGGAAGTGCCGTTCAACAACCGGGATCGTGCCACGGCGATTGACAAGACATTGTCGCCGGAATTGCAGACGATCTTCGCCATCGGCATCCGCGAATACTTCGATGTCTGCGCGCAGTGGCCGATTGCGCCCGTCAATCCGGTCGAGACGCAAGCGGTGACGAGCGATGTGCCCGCACTCGTTCTTTCCAGCAATAATGACCCCGCCACGCCGCCGGATTACGGCAAGCAGGTCGCGCAAACACTCGCTAAGGGGTACCTCGTCACGTTCCCCGGCATCGGCCATTCCATCCTCGCCAACGGCGGCGACTGCGGCCTGCGCACGATCACCGCCTTTGTCAACGATCCAACGATGCAGCCGCCGACGGATTGTGTTGGTACACAGGCGGGATAACGAGCCTCATCCCGGCCTCTCTCCCGCCAATTCCCGGCAGGCTTAGCGTCCTTGCTGGCGCGGGTCGAGCGCATCGCGCAGACCGTCGCCGACCATATTGGTGGCAAGAACGGTAATCATGATGGCGAGGCCGGGGAAAAACGCCACCCACCAGGCCAGCGTCAGGTAGGCACGACCCTCACTGAGCATTGCGCCCCATTCGGGCGTCGGCGGCTGGATGCCGAGGCCGAGAAAGGAGAGTCCCGCAGCGGCGAGGATCGCGGAGGCGACGCGCAGTGAGGCGAGAATAATCACCGGCTGAATGACATTTGGCAGAATATGCCGCACGAGGATGCGCCCCGTCCCCGCACCGATTGCACGCTCGGCGGTGATGTAATCGCTCTCCCTGGCGGCGAGGATGGCGGAGCGGACGACCCGCGCAAAGCCCGGCACGGAGAAAAGCCCGACGGCGATCATCACATTACGGAGATTCGAGCCGAAGATCGAGATCAGCCAGATAGCGAAGAGGATGCTCGGGAAGGCGAGGATCACATCGCATCCGCGCATCAGGATCGTATCGGTCCACTTGCCAAAATAGCCCGCCATCGTGCCGATCGGCACGCCAATCAGCAATGCGATACCCACGGCGATCAGGCCCGTCGGCAGCGAAATGCGCGATCCGTAGAGAATGCGGCTGTAGATGTCGCGCCCGAGATTATCCGTGCCGAGCGGGAAGATGGCGTTCGGCCCCTCAAGCCGGTGATTGAGGTACTGATGGGTCGGGTCGTGGAGCGCGAGGAGCGGTGAGAAGATTGCCACGAGGATGAGCAACACGATCACAATCAATCCGGCCAGCGCGACGCGGTTCCGGCGAAAGCGGCGGGCGGCATCGCTGTACAGACTGCGGCTCTTCGCGGATGTTGTCAGCGGTTGCGCCTTCGCGGTGACGGCGACACTACTCATCTCCTGTGACTACCTCTCCTCGCGCGAGCGGGCTGACTGCCGACCGCTCACTCATACCGAATGCGCGGATCGAGGAACCCGTAGAGAAGGTCCACGATCAAGTTGATGGCGACGAAGATAAACGTCGCGAGCAGGACAACGCCCTGCACGATCGGATAATCGTGGCTGTTGATCGCCGTGACGGCCATCGTGCCGATACCGGGCCAGTTGAAGATCGTCTCGGTGATGACCGCGCCGCCGAGCAACCCGCCGACCTCCAGACCGATCACGGTGACAACGGGAATGAGGGCGTTCTTGAGGGCGTGCCGCACGATGACGGTCCGTTCCCGCAACCCCTTCGCCCAGGCGGTACGGACGTAATCGAGGTGGATAACCTCGATCATGCTGGCGCGCGTCAGGCGGGCGAACACGGCGGCGGGCTGCAAGCCGAGCGTGACCGCCGGTAGGATGAGGTTCTTCGGACTCTCGTCGCCGAGGAATGGCAGGATATGGAGCTTGACTCCGAAGAGCAGGATGAGCAGCAGCCCGGCCCAGAAGCTGGGAATCGAGTAGCCGGTAATCACACCGACCATGACGATGTTATCCAGGATCGTGTTCTGTCGCGTCGCGGAGATAATGCCGATCGTCACGCCGAGAATGACCGAAATAAACATCGCGGCGAGGGCCAATTGCGCGGTGTATGGGAACCGGGCGCGCAACTCATCCGTCACGAGGCGGTTCGTCTTGAGCGAGCGACCGAGATTGCCGTGCAGCAGATCGCGCATGAAG
This sequence comes from Chloroflexota bacterium, assembly GCA_030853625.1. Classification (GTDB taxonomy): domain Bacteria; phylum Chloroflexota; class Chloroflexia; order Thermomicrobiales; family JALYUS01; genus JALYUS01. The sequence goes on along the minus strand of JALYUS010000257.1, from coordinate 1,760 downwards.
AGCGCGTACTGCACGGGGATCGGCCGGTCGAGCCGCAGGTCGTGCCGGATCGCCACGATCTGCTGTGGCGTCGCCGTCTCGCCCGCGAGTGTGGCGGCAGCGTCGCCGGGTACGAGCCGGAGAAGCGCGACCGTCAGGAAACTGATGATGACGAGTACGGGGATCACCGCCAGCACCCGTTTGAGAATGTACGTTCCCAATCGCCCCTGCCTACTTCTTCATCCAGGCGTCATGCAGGAGATAGGTACCCTGGGGATGCATCTGGAAGCCCTGTACTTCCTTACGCACGCCGGTAAAGACGTACGGATTGCAAATCGTCACCCACGGCGACGCCTGCACCACCATCTGCTGCACTTTCTCGTAGATGTCCTTCTGCTTGGCCGGGTCCAGTTCGGCCTGCCCCTGCGCCAGGAGCGCGTCCAGTTCCGGCGAGGAGTACCACGCCCGGTTCGTCGCCTTGATGCGCGAGGAGTCGAAGAAGTAGAACATGATGCTCGGGTCCGTGGAGCCGTAGAGTAGCAGGAACATCTGATGCGTACCGGCGACGGTCGCATCGGTGAGCGCGGTGCCGGTGGTAATCTGGATGTTGATCTTGATGCCGATATCCTTCAACTGCGCCTGCACGATCTGCGCGGCCCGCTTGAAGAAATCGGTGTCGTTCGCCAGCAGCGTCACTTCGAGGGGCTGGCCGCCTTTCGTCGCCGTCCCGCTCGATAGGTCGTACCCCGCCTGCGTCAGTTTCTGCTTCGCCATCGCGGGGTCGAACAGATAAGAGATTTTCTTCATACCCTCATTGTCAGAGTAGGCGATTGCTGCGGCAAGCGGCGTGTAGATGGTTTCTCCGAAGCCATCCAGCGCGTTCTTGACGATTGAATCGCGATCAATCCCGTGGCTGACCGCCTGGCGGACGAGCGGATCGTTGAATGGCGGCTTGGAGCAGTTCATGCCGAGATAGCGGATACCGGTATCGAGTTGCTTGATGACGGTGATGTCCTGGTTCGTGTCCGCCTCTTTGATGTAGGTGGTCGGAATCGCCGCAATGTGGACCTCGCCCGCCTTGAGCGCCGCCCAGGTCGTCGCATCCTCCTTGATGATCTTCATCGTGATGCCATCGAAGTAGGCGGGGCCACGGTTCTTGTAGAACGGCGGCGGCCAGTTGAAGTCCGGGTTGCGGTCGTAGACGATCGAGTTACCGGGAATCTGATCCTTGACGAGATACGGGCCGGGGCCGACGGGATGGTTCGTGAAATCGTCGCCGTACTTCTGTACGGCAGCCATCGAGGAGACCTCGCTGCCATAGATGCCATTGAAAAGTGGCGCGTACGGTGCATCGTAGGTGAGCTTGATCGTGGCGGGGTCAATGACCGTGACGCTTTTCAACGGCCCGAATGCTGACGCCCCCGGCGCTTTGCGTTGCGGATCCACGAGCCGATCAATGATGAACTTTAGCGAGGCCGCGTCCACCGCTGTGCCATCGCTGTTCTTGATGCCTTGCCTGACTTTGAAGGTCACTTCCTTGCTGTCCGGCGATGCCTGCCAACTGTCGAACGTATAGGGGACGTAACTGAGATCGGGCGCTTTGGAGACATAGGAGGTAAAGACGAGGAATTGCGCCGTGCTATGCCAGGGTGTTTTGAAGGGATCGAGCGGTTGATCGGCCTGCGGGTCCGCGATGATGAGTCGGCCACCGGGCTGCGGCGTCCCGCTCGGCGCGGCGGCGACGCTGCTGCCACTGGCCTGCGGCGTCGAGGTCGCTGGCG
>JALYUS010000243.1 GCA_030853625.1 Chloroflexota bacterium | reverse complement strand
TCATGATGGGCGGCGGGCGTGCATAGAGAAAGTATCATGTTCCAATATTTCCTGTTGCAGCCTCGATGCCAGCCAATTTGTGTGTCGCGTTCTTCGCAACACCGCGCCCGCCTATTCCATTCCACGCAGGGTATACTACTCCCCGGTCAGAACGACCGCACGGAAGGGGAGCACAATGGACGCACCAACATTGCCGGAGATCGAACGCGCGCGGGCGCGGATCGCGGGCACGGTTCATCGCACGCCGCTCTTTACCTCGCGAACGTTGGGGGAGCGGCTGGGTGTGGCAATCTATTTGAAGGCGGAGAACTTCCAGAAAACCGGCTCCTTCAAGGCGCGCGGCGCGTACAACAACATCGTCCAACTCTCGGACGACGAGAAGGCGCGCGGCGTGATCACCGTCTCGTCCGGGAACCACGCGGCGGCGGTGGCGTGGGCGGCGCAGGCGGCGGGCGTCCGGGCGACGGTCGTGATGGCGGAGTCAGCCAGCCCGATCAAGGTCGCGGCGACGCGCGGCTATGGCGCAGAGGTCATTTTGCATGGCCCGACTTCCGTGGAAGCGTTTGCGGAGATGTTCCGACTCCGTGAGGAACGCAACCTGACCTTCATTCACCCCTTCGACTCGGATCGCACGCTGGCGGGAACGGGCACAATTGGGCTGGAAATCCTCGAAGACGTACCCGATGTAGACACGGTCGTCGTCGGCATCGGTGGTGGGGGGTTGATCGGCGGCATCGCGACCGCCATCGGCGAGGCGAAGCCATCGGCCCGCGTGATCGGCGTCGAACCGACCGGCGCGGACGCGATGACCCGCAGCCTCGCGGCGGGCGAAGTCGTCCACCTCGACCGCGTCGAGACGATTGCGGACGGCCTCGCGCCCCCCTTTGTCGGCGAACTGCCATTCGCCCAGGTGCAACGGTACGTGGAGAGTGTCATCGTGCTGACGGACGACGAGATCAAGGAAGGCATGCGCTTCCTGATCGAGCGATGCAAACTCGTCGCCGAACCGGCAGGCGCGGCGGCGACCGCAGCCGTCCTGCTCGGCAAACTCGCCCTCCGCCCCGGTGAAAAGGTCGCGATTATCGTCAGCGGTGGCAATGTCGCCCCCGCGCAACTGAAGGAATGGCTGTAAAAAACCTAACCCCCCTGCCCCCTTCCCTAAAAGGAAGGGGGAGCGAGCCTCCATGAGAGCAGGGCGTGACGGGGAAAGCCACGGTATCGCAATGCGTCAACCCCCTCCTTTTAGGGAGGGGGCAGGGGTAGGTCCCTCCTCATCCCGGCACGTCCACCAGAATCATTTGCTGCTCGACCGAGACATCGTATGTCTCCGCGACGTAGGGGCCGGGTGCGAGGCCGGGAGCGGGCGGCGGTTCATCGGTAGCGGTGCTGCCGGGCGCGACGGTCACATCGTAGCGGCGGACGCGCACCTTCGCCGGATCAAACCATGATTGCCCGGTACGGATGTCGAACTCCCACCCATGCCACGGGCAGCGGAGGATCTCGCCCTGGCGGCTGTACTGATACTGGCCCGGCGTCTCGGCAATCACGAAGCCGGAGACGCGCCCCGTGCAGAGCGGCCCGCCCTGATGTGGGCAGCTGTTGCGCAAAGCGAAGAACTCTCCACCGACATTGAAAACGCCAATGGATCGCCCGACAATCTCGACAATCTTGTGCATGCCGGGCGGAATCTCATCTACGGTGGCGACGGCGTGCCTGATCTTCCTAACCCCCTGCCCCTTCCCTTCGAGGGAAGGGGTGACTCATTTCGCTATCCGAATGTTCCGTTCAACCCCCCAGCCTGTCGGAGCCTCACTCCCCATTCCCTCCGAGGGAAGGGGGCTGGGGGGTTAGGAAAACCGATACAGCCGCTTCGCGTTGCCCGCCATGATGCCGGCCTCAACAGCCGGGGCGATGCGGGCGGGGATTGCCTGATCGGGCGCGTCGAAGTCCCAGTGGGGATAGTCGGTCGCGAACATCAGGTGGTCGGCCATGCCGAGATGATCGAGGAGTTGGACGAAGTGCGCCGGTTTCTCCGGCTCCTCCATCGGCTGCGTCGTCAGCCAGACCTGCTGGCGGATCTGCTCGGAGGGGGCGCGGCGCAGATAGGGCACTTCATCTTTGAGCCGTTTCCATGCCGTGTCCAGCCGCCACATCAGCGGCGCGAGCCAGGCGAAGCCACCCTCGATCAAGACGATATTGAGGCCCGGAAAACGCTCGAAGACGCCCTCGCAGACAAAACTGGCGATTTGCGCCTGGAAGACCTGCGACGTGCCGCCATGATCTTCCAGATAAAAGGAGGGCCAGCCCGCGCCAGTGAAGGGATTGCCGCCCGCACCGCCGAAGTGGATGCCGACGGGCAGGCCGTTCCGCTCCGCCGCCTCGTAGATTTTCCAGAAGCGTCGCTTGCCGAGCGGCTCTCTGGAGCGGATCAGCATCAGCACCTGCA
>JALYUS010000229.1 GCA_030853625.1 Chloroflexota bacterium | reverse complement strand
ACCAGCAGTACCTGCGCCAGGCGTCGCTCAAAGCGGCCAACGACCGCATCAGCAATGCGATCGCGGCGCTGCCGATCTTCCCGTCCTATGCGTTCGATCTCGACGCGCTCTACGGCGCCGTCGATGGCCAGAAGTTCGGCGTCGAGCACCCGACCGTGAAGGCGCGCCATTCGCGCAAGTATTTCGGTCGCGGCAAGGGCGTGGCCGCCTACTCGCTGCTGTGTAACCACGTGCCGCTCAACAGTCACCTGATCGGTGCGCATGAGTACGAGGGTCACCACGTCTTTGATATCTGGTACCGCAACACGTCTGACATCGTGCCAACCGCGATCACCGGTGACATGCACCGCGTCAACAGAGCCAACTTCGCCATCCTGCACTGGTTCGGTCTGCGCTTCGAGCCACGTTTCACCGACCTGGGCGATGAACTGAGCGAACTCTATTGCGCCGACCGTCCGGCGCTGTACGAGCAGTGTCTGATTCGCCCGGTCGGCCAGATCGACCTGCAGGTGATCATCGATGAGAAGCCGAACATTGACCGGGTCGTTGCCACCCTGGGATTGAAGGAGATGACCCAGGGCACGCTGATCCGCAAGCTGTGTACCTACACCACGCCGCATCCGACGCGGCGAGCGATCTTCGCGTTTGACATGCTCATCCGCAGCATCTACACGCTCCGCTACCTGCGCGACTCCCAGCTCGAGCGCACGGTGCATCGCTCGCAAAACCGCATCGAGTCGTACCACCAGCTCCGCTCGGCGATCGCCCAGGTCGGCGGCAAGAAGGAACTGACCGGACGGACCGACATCGAACTCGAGATCAGCAATCAGTGCGGACGGTTGATCGCCAATGCGATCATCTACTACAACTCAGCGATCCTGTCGCGGCTGCTCACCCGGTACGAGGCGAGCGGCAACGCCACAGCGCGTGCAGTGCTCACGCAGATCTCGCCGGCAGCGTGGCGCCATATCCTGCTGAATGGACATTACACCTTCCACAGCGACGGGAAGGTGATCGACCTCGATGCCATCGTGGCGGCCCTGGATCTCGGGTGACAAAACTTTCGGCGGTTTGGGCTTACATCCCCAGGTATGGGGTCGTCGCCATTCCCAAAGCGACCAGTATTTAGCGGATGCACCATTAGCGTACAATATTTTCCCTTTCGCCAATCGACCCCTCATCCAGCAGTTCGGCGGGGGCTAGCAGATGCGGAGGTCGGGATGACGATGACGGAACAGGTGCTGATGGAGACCTATCGCCAGACGGGCGGCGACATGAACGCGATTGTGGAGACTGCGGCGATTGCCGCAGCGCTCGCGCTCGACCGAGACGAAGTCAGCAGCACCTTCCGGGCCTTGGAACTGACGGGCCTGATCGCGTTCACGGCGGAGACGAGCACAACGCGCGTGCGCATGACCGCCGAGGGTGTGGCGCGCTGTTTGCAGCACGACGGCGCATCGAAACCGTGAAAACACGTCGGTGACGTTCGCTATGGAGAAGCGCGTGCGGCGCGCGAGGCGGTCGGGATAGATAGGCAAGATACTTGGCAACATTGAGACATTCACTGTCGTACCCGTCGTCATCGCCTATTTTGGTGTGCCGTTTCACACGCAACGAAGTGGCGCCCACCAGGATCTGCAGCACTGGCCGTTTTCGCTGCGGCGACGGCCTGCAGCGGGCCGTGCTCAAGGGATGTAAGGAAATCCATCTATGGCGGTAGGAGGTGAGCGATCGATGACTCTTCGACTGGTACCGACCCAGCATTCGGCGTCCCGGTCAGCGTGCGAGCCCGATGCTATGAGGACAACAAAAAGGACGACATTGATTGCCGCGAGGATGAGCGAGATGTCTACCCCTCGCACAATCATCGGCAGGCGTGGTACGCCATCCACGCCATAAAAGAGGACCATATTCACATTCGTCACGAGGGATGTCGCGAGGAATAACGGCACGTAGCGCCGATCGTACGTCGCCAGCAGCCCACCGAGGACGATCGCGGGTACGAGATGGTTTTCGTGGACGCTGGTGTTCAGGAGAAAGTACGCGGCATACCCCGCGTATGCGACCCAAAGCATCGTGCCAAACGATTTCGGCCCCCGAGCGAACCGGACGAGAATCCACAAGTACACCGCGAAGAAAGGAATCTTCAGCAGTGCCAACGCCGCAGTGTTCGGGACCCGGATGAAGCGCCGATGCGTTTCCGGGGCGAAGCCGAAGCGCTGCGGATTCCACCAGGAGAGGATGTGGGTCACGATCCAATCGACGTTGAGGGCATTCGCGCTGAGGAAGTTTTCGCTCGTCGCGCGGTGCAACTCGAGGAGGAATTCCTTCCCAAAGCCGATCAGCGCGCCGACGAGGATTACCGTGGCGGGAAGGATCACGCGGCACGCGAGCTGTCTGACTCTCCTTGGCTGCTCATCCTCGGTTATGGTCCCAACAAGATAGATCAGGAAGACCGGCGCGAGAATCGCCGGCTGCCACTTCATCAGGCAGGTGAGGGTGAAGAGCGCCGAGAACCAGACCAATCGCTTCGCGCGCAGCGCCCAGAGCGCAAGGAGCAGGAACGGAATGAAGTAGACATCGTTGTACCCGAGCGCCGCGCTCCCCACGACGAGTGCGGCTTGCAACGCGGCGACGAGGAGCGCGTTCCGGGTCCAGCGCAAGAGGACGGCGCTCGACAGCACGAGAAAGAGGAGGAGCGAGAGTTTATAGGCGATGAAGTACCCGATATGGAGGAGCGAGGCGATTTTCACGCCCGCGAAGAGGACGACGTAGGTGCCGGGTGGGTAATCGTCGTGACTCTCCTGAAAGCCCCGGACGAGACCATCGGCGGCCATGCTGTGCATCCAACGCAGCTTATCCTGCACGTCGCCCGTGCCCGGCGAAGGAAGAAAGTGAAGAGCGAGAATGATAGGAAGCGCGAGCAATGCGACGTTGCGCACCGTCGTGAGCACGGGCCAGGATTGCTCAACCAGCGGCACGCGTCGGAATCGCGACCAGAGGCTCGGCGATCCGGCCTCCCCCCACGGCAGACGGAGGGCCGCAGCGGCAGAGATGCCGCCGAGATAGAGACTGCCGAGCAACCACGCGATGGAGCGGTGCGCATCGATTGGGCCGATCCACAGGAGAATACCGACCATCGCGGCCATGCACAGCGACCCGAGGAAAGAGACGAGCACTGCCGCATAACTAGATCGCGCCGACCAGACGCGCAGCGGTGGTTGTGCAACCGCTGCTCTTCGAGCCGCGAGCGCGAGGAAGGCGACCAGCGCACCGAGGGGCGCCCAGGCATCATAGAGCCAATAGCGCGCTGCCACCTGCGACCAGGCCGCGTGCTGGTCAATGCCGACACCCTGCACCATCGTGCCGAGCGTCCGGGGGTCGCCCTTGCGCGGGCGGAACGCCTCAGCAGCGAGTTCGACCGTTATCCTGCCATGCATGACGCGCGGTAACGGGACCGAGAAGAGCTGGAACGCGAGATTGTGCGGATCGGGCCGCAGGTGCTGCACTTCCTCCCCATTGACGATCAGACGGATCGGCGCGTCCGGCCCACCGGCGACCGCCGCGCTGCGGAGCATGAGATGCAAGACGGCGGGTTGCCGACCGATCGATGTGAAAGTCGTTGCGGCGTGCGGTTCGGTCCATACGAAGCGGTTGCCTGCCGGGTCAGTCTCCGGGCTGAAGAAACCGTGAGAATCGCTCTCGTCGGCAAGGTAGTGAGGGGCATGATCCACGGAGAGATGCGGCGGGAAAAGCGCAAACCCCGCGAGGATCAGTAACGCGAAGGACGCTCCGACGAGCCATCGACCGATGTGCACGGATCCCGCTAATGATTTCGTCCCTACTCTCCCCGCCAAGTGGCGCCATTGGCGCTTGCCAGACTGGAGACAATCATCGAGGGATTCGTCCATGATGGACATGGGACAGTTGTCCCAGTCGCCAATCGGATCCCGCCCCGCGTATGCGAGGACAGGTTTTCTGTATGGTGTGATCGTCAACAGCGATCTTGACTGCGGTCTTGACCGGCGAAAAACATGAAACGTTGATGAGGGACGTGGCCGACTGGCTGAGGCACCATCAGGAAGGTGGTGCGATCCTCGCCCTCAACCACTTGACCGCGACACCGCCTGATATCCTCGCCGCGTCTCTCGGTGTGACGGCCTTCGCGTGCACTTTTTCCCCGTTCGCCAATTGCCCCCGATAGCAACGACGTGCCCGCACGCGGGGACCGGACGGACATCGGGAGGGAGCGACAGCATCGAATTCCTCCCAGTTCAGCCCGTCACTCGATCGTAGACGGCGAGAAAGGCATCTGCGGTCCGGTCGAGCCCGAAGAATCCGGCCATCGTACGCGCCCCGGCACTTGCCGTTTGCCAGCGGTCCGGGCAACCGAGCAGTTCGGTCATTGCCTGGGCACACTTCTCCGGTGCGCGCGGCGGCACGACCATCCCGGCATCGTAGTGCCGGATATAGGTCGCCAAGCCGGCGGCATCGCTCACCACGCAGGGTGTTCCCACCGCGCCGGCTTCGACCCCCGTCATATTTAGCCCATCTAGAAGCGAAGGAATGACCACGATATCTGCTGCCGCGAAGAGGGCCGCGACATCGGCATGGGCGACTTGCGAGCGAACGATCACATGGTCCGCCACGCCGAGATCACGCGCGAGTCCCAACAGTGAGGCGACATACGCACGCGAGGCCGGATCGCGCGCCGGGCCGGCGAAGAGGGCAAAGACATCGGGCTGCATCGCCAGGATGCCGGGGAGCGCGCGGATGACGTCGTCGAATCCCTTGATGCCGAGCATGCGGCCGATACCGACCACGAGCCGCCCATTGGGGATGAACCCATCCGCAGCGAGGCGCGTACGCGATGCGGCCCGAAAGGCCGGGATCTGCTCCGGTGGTAGTAGTTCGAGTCCGCTTTGCTGCGCCTGCACGGTGATGCGGTCGGGTGAGCAGCCATAGCGGGTAACGACTTCGTCCGCGAGCAGGGGCGAGAGCGTCTGGACGTGCGTTGCCCACTGAAGCGTCGCACGGATCGCCCGGAAATTCGCCGGTTTCCGCGCGTAGCCATACCCCGTTTCGTCATCCGTGAGGATGTCGCCGCCCGTGACGTTGACGATCACCGGAAGGGGAGGCGTGTCGTGCAGCGCGCGTCGCACAATGGTGGCATACGGATACGCCATCCCGATCTGGATGAGGTCGTACCGTGCCAGGCGCTCCGCAGTAAAGAAGCGTCGGAAGCTACGCGTGTATCTGACGAATGGCGCAAATCCCCATCGGTAAGCACTCCACCGGCGGAGGACACGATCCAGGGGACTCCGTCCGGGGCGCAGGGCAAAGACGCGCGTTCCGTGGCGGTCACGCAATTCGTCCACGGCAGCCCCCTGGTCTGCTGGACCGATCGTTAGAATGTCCACCGTTGCCCCGCGTTGGCGAAGGGCGGCAACGAGGTCACCGTGCGTGTGGCTGGCCATCGAATCAGGGCGATAGGCGCCAGTGAAGTACAGGACGCGCACGGATCTCTCCTTCTGTGCACGTCGCTTACCGTGCAAGCCGCAGATGCTCGGTCACGGCACCGATTGTCAAAGAGGATGGCTCGGTGCAATCAACGGCGTGCATTTGCCGCGAAACATGCTCTTGATGGGATTGGATAATGCGGCAAAGCGTCTCGTCGAGATCGGTCTCGGGCGCGAAGCCGATAAGACCACGGAGTTTCGACACATCCGGCACACGTCGGCGCATATCTTCGTATCCGCGTGCATACGCCTCCGCATAGGGGACGTGAACGACTTCCGAATCACTGCCAACAAGATGGATGATGCGCTCCGCGAGGACATCAATCGCGATCTCAGCCGCACCGCCGATATTGATGATTTCACCCCACGCGGCATCACACTCCGCTAGTGCAACGACTGCCCGGACCACATCACGGACATCGGTGAAACAGCGGGTCTGCTGGCCATCCCCGAAGACGGTGAGCGGAGCATCCTGGAGCGCCTGACGAACGAATCGTGGCACGACCATGCCGTACTGACCAGTCTGATGGGGGCCTATCGTGTTGAAAAAGCGCACAACCATCGTCCGCAAGCCATGTTCTTCGTGGTAGGCGCGGGCCAGCGCCTCATCCGCCGCCTTCGCCGTTGCGTAATGCCAGCGGGAGAGCGTGGCAGGGCCAAGAATACGGTCAGCATCCTCCCGCAATGATCCGGTGTCATTCTTCCCGTAGACCTCGGAGGTTGAGGCGAGAATGATTGGGCAACGAGAGCGATCAGCCGCCTGCAGAACGATGTCGGTGCCACGGAGGTTGGCGATCAGCGATGTCAATGGCCGTGCCAGGATGCGCTGGACGCCGACTGCGGCGGCAAAGTGGAAGACGATATCCGCGTTGGCGATGATCTCGTCCATCAACGATTCGTTCAGAATTGTATCGAACGTGATCTGCAGACGCGGATCGCCGTGGACCGCTGATAAGGTATCCCGCGACCCTCCGGAAAGATCATCAATCACATGGACGCTGTAGCCGATCTGCAACAGCGATTCCACCAAATGTGAGCCGATGAACCCCGCGCCCCCAGTCACGACGGCATGTGTCACGCGCAACCTGCTTCCACGTTGAGCAAGGCATGATCGCCGTGCTGTCGCTCACGCGGCAGCAGAAAAAGCAAATAGATGGATGTCGGTATCGCTGATCGTGTTTCTCTGAATAACCCCATAGCAAAAGTATCATAGACAAGTCCGAATCAAGTAATGGGACAAATGACCCGGACAACGGAGGTGATCGTCACCCGCGCCGGTCAAACCGGTTGTCGCCATGCCGCGCGACGATCCCCGATGACTGGTCCATGCAGAGGCCACAGTGCATTGCCAGGATCACCGCCTGCGTCCGATCCGCGACTGCCATCTTGCCGAAAATATTGTGCAGATGGTTGCGGACAGTCT
>JALYUS010000218.1 GCA_030853625.1 Chloroflexota bacterium | reverse complement strand
ATCATGGATTCCTCGAACGACTCGCCCGCTGGCCGCACTTTGATCTGATGCTGCTGCCGATCAATGGGCGCGATTGGTTCCGCGAGCAGCATAGGGTGATTGGCAACTTCACGTACCGCGAAGCCGCACAGGTTGCGCATCAGTCACACGCGCGGCTACTCATTCCGTATCATTACGACGGCTTCGTCGGCAACAGTGAGTATCCCGACGCGCTCGTCCGCTACGTTCAGAACGATGGGCCGCCTGTGCCGGTTCGCGTGTTGCAGGTCGGCGAGCGCACCCTGGTTGAGCGCAGCACGGTGCTGCGATCGGCGTAGCGACGATGCGGATGCATCCGATTGTGCCGCGCGTGCGTACATCTTTTTCAGAATGATTGGGATCACGTATCGTTGCGCCGCTGCCCCGGCACATCAACCGCTTTCGATCAAGAAAGGCCCTGTCTCATGCCGCGTTCGGATGCTGCCACCCTGTCGCGCCGCCACTTTCTTGTCGCTGCCGCCGGTACCGCGTCCGCCGCGCTGCTCGCCGCCTGCGGCAGCAGTTCATCCGCGACTGACACGCCGAAACCGGCCGCAACGGCTCCGACTGCGGCCGTACCGACCACCGCATCAGCAGTAAGTACGACCGCCCCCGCCGTGGCCACAACCGCACCAACGAAGGCCCCTGCCATCATCTCTCCCACAACCACAGGTGTCGCCGCGAGTGGCACGACCGCCGCGAGTAGCGCGACGACGAGCAGTGCGGCGCTTGGCAGCGGCCCGATCAATGGTATGACGTGGGGCCAAATCGTCGCGAAGGCAAAAGGCGGCACTGCCAATTGGTTCCTCTACGGCGGCGGTCAGACGACGAACGATTATGTGGATAAATTTGTCACGCCCCGCATGAAAGAGCAGTTCGGTATTAACGTGAAGCGCGTGCCAGTCACCGCGACGGTGGACGCAGTGAACAAAGTGCTCGCCGAGAAGCAGGCGGGCAAGACGAGCGACGGCAGCGTGGACATGATCTGGATCAATGGCGAGAATTTTCGCACGATGGCGGAGGCAAACATTCTCTTCGGCGGATGGTCGAAGGCGTTACCGAACGCGATCTACATCCCATGGAACCAGCCGAGTGTGGCGAACGATTTCGGCTATCCGGTCAACGAACGCGAAGCGCCGTGGGGCAAAGCGCAGTTCGTGATGATTTATGACAGCGCCAAAGTGCAGAATCCTCCCACCTCATTCAAGACGCTGGAAGCATGGATGAAGGCGAATCCGGGCATGTTCGCCTATGCCGCCCCGCCCGATTTCACCGGGAGCGTCTTCGTTCGCCACGTCTTCTACGAGATGACCGGCGGCTGGCAGCAGTTCGACGGGTCGTTCAACGAGCAATTGTATACAGAGAAAGCCCCGGCGACGTGGGACTACTTGAATCGCATCAAGCCGTATCTCTGGCAGAAGGGCGCGACGTACCCGGAGAGTCAACCGAAACTCGATCAACTCTTCGCGGATGACGAAGTCTCCTTCACGATGAGTTACAACACGAATGCCGCGTCGCAGGCGATCACCATGGGGACGTATCCCAAAACCGTGCGTTCCTATTTGCTCGATGCCGGGACGATTGCGAACACGCATTACCAGGCGATCCCCTTCAACGCCGCGAATAAGGAAGCGGCGCTCGTGCTCGCGAATTTCCTCGAATCCCCCGCCGCACAGATCGAAAAGGCAAAGGTCGAAGTCTGGGGCGATGCGCCGGTTGTTGATCCGAACACGTTGCCGCCCGCCGACAAGGTAGCCCTGTTGGCGTTGCCACGCGGCGCGGCGACGCTTCCCGATGCGACGCTCGCGGCAAAGGCGGTACCGGAGTTGCAGGCGACCTATCTCCTACGTATTGATAAGGACTGGATGGCGAACGTTCTGAAGAAGTGACGAGTACTGAGTACTGAGTACTGAGTCCGTGCTACAGAGGTGTTACTCGTGGCATTACCAGTAAAGAAGCGTCAGTTTGCCGATACTGGAATGCATCCGGCTTCCGACGCAGCCAGAGCATTCAGCACTCAGTACTCAGTACTCAGTACTCGTCGCCGTCGGCGACCAACGGCGTTGCTGCTCCTGCTGCCGAGCCTCGCGGTGATCGCGCTCTTCCTGATCGGCGGCGTCGGCTTCGCGTTCGCGCAGAGCCTCGGCATGTTCGCCTTGCTCGGCGATTCCGAATTCACGCTACGGCATTATGGCGAGGCGCTGCGTGATCCCGATCTGCGGAGTGCGCTCGTCGTCTCGCTCCGCATCTCGGTCGTCAGCACCACGATTGCTCTGGCAATCAGCGTCGGCATGGCGCTGCTGCTGCGGAAACGGTTGCGCGGCGATGGTATCCTGCGGCTGCTCTTTCAATTGCCGTTGCCGATCCCGCATCTCGTCGGCGCGGTCGGCATCACCCTGCTTATCGCACAGAGCGGGCTGATCGCACGCCTCCTGCACGCCGCCGGATTGCTGGCGGAGCGGAGCCGATTTCCGCTGCTCGTCGGTGACCCGTTTGGCGCGGGCATCGTCATCGTCTATGTTTGGAAAGAAGTGCCATTTATTACGCTCCTGCTGCTGGCGGCGCTCGCCGGGATCGGCGAGCAGTACGAAGAGGCGGCGCGCACGCTCGGCGCGTCGGCCTGGCAGCGGTTCCGGCATGTGCTGTTGCCTCTGCTCGTTCCCGCCATGCTGTCGTCTTCGCTGATCGTCTTCGCCTTTACCTTCGGCGCGTTCGAGGTGCCGTACGTGATGGGTAGGACGTACCCGAAGGCGCTCCCCGTCTGGGCCTATGAAGGGTTCAACAATGTGGACCTCAACCAGCGGCCGGAAGCGCTCGCAGTGAGCGTGCTGATCGCGCTCCTCGCGACCGTGATCGTCCTCGCGTACGGTAGCCTGACGCGCCGTTTGTTGACGAGCGGACGATAGCAATGGCGACGATTGTCCGCTCCCTGCCCGCAGTAGTGCGCGATGCGGGGACGCGACGTGCCGCGCGGCAAATACTCCCGAGCGCCCTCGTCGCCCTCTGGGTCGCGCTCGTCATTCTGCCGATTGTGCCACTCGTCATCTGGTCGGCGGCATTCGCGTGGCGCTGGCCGGATCTCCTGCCCGCTGCATGGAGCAGCCGTGCGTGGCGCTATGTCTTCTCGCCCACGACGCAGGTGCGGCCCGGCCTGACGGGCAGCATCAGCATCGCGCTCCTGACCGCGCTGCTGGCCCTCGCGATCGGGACACCAGCCGGTATCGCGATTGGCCGGATACCCTTTCGCGGCAAGCGCGCGATTGAGTTGCTCCTGCTCGCGCCGTTTATCGTGCCGGGATTAGTCGTGACGATGGGTATCCAGATCGTCTTCATACATCTGCGACTCGCCGACACGGTGCAGGGGGTGGTGATCGCCCATCTGATGCCCGCGCTGCCGTACGTCATCGTGTCGGTCGCGGGGGTTGCCGCGAATCTCGGCGTGCAAACGGAGGAGCAGGCGCGCTCGCTGGGGGCGAACGGATGGCAGGCGTTTGTCCACGTCACGCTGCCCGCGTTGCGGCCGGGATTGGCGGTCGGCGGCCTTTTCGCCTTCCTCATCTCATGGAGCCAGTACACCTCAACGCTGATTATCGGCGGTGGGAAGGTGCAGACGTTGCCACTGCTCGTCTACACCTTCACCCGCAGCGGTGACAACCCCATCGCCGCCGCGCTCGCTCTCCTCTTCGTCGCGCCTGCGGTCGTGGCGCTTGCCCTTGCGACGCGGGCGCTACGACAGCGGCAGCCAGTCGTCGGCGGACGGATATGACCCCAACGGCGACTGAGACGCGCATTCGTCAGCAGCAGATAAACGCTGGTGCGATTGCGCTCGATGTGACCGGGCTTGGCAAGGCGTACGGCGACAAATGGGCCGTTAAGGACCTCTCACTTGCCGTGCCGCCCGGCGCGCTCGTCGCGTTGCTCGGCCCGTCCGGCTGCGGGAAGACGACGACGCTGCGGATGATTGCCGGATTGATCGAGCCGGACACGGGCGACATTCGCTTCGATGGCGCTTCGGTGGCGCATCTGCCACCCGAGCGGCGCGGCGCGGTGATGGTCTTCCAGCAGCCGACGCTTTTCTCGCACCTCGATGTCGCCGCCAATGTCGGATTCGGCCTGCGTATGCGCCGTGAACCGCGCGGCGTGATCGCTGAACGAGTGCGCGCCGCCCTCGGACAGGTTCAACTCAGCGGTCTGGAGCGGCGACGGATCGGGCAACTCTCCGGTGGCCAACAGCAACGGGTCGCCCTGGCGCGGGCGCTCGTCACCGCGCCGCGTGTGCTGTTGCTCGATGAACCGCTCTCGAACCTCGATCCGTCGCTGCGGGACGAAATGCGCGACTTAATCGCCCGGCTGCACGCCGAACAGGGGATCACGACGCTGCTCGTCACCCATGATCGTCAGGAGGCGATGACGCTCGCGGAGCGGATCGCCTTCCTCGCCGATGG
>JALYUS010000703.1 GCA_030853625.1 Chloroflexota bacterium | reverse complement strand
CGCGGGACGGGCGCAAGGCGCTGCTGGAAGCGATCTACGGTGCGGGCGGCAAGGCGGGCATCGCCTTCCTCGATATGGAGGACGTGTTGCAGGGCGCGGCGATCCCTCGTGCGGGGCGCGTCGTCGTCTTCGACAACAACATTGATGAGCAGGGCCATAAAGGCACGGAGGAGTTGCCGCTGCTCACCGCGCAACTGGTCGGCAATGTCGCGCGCACGGTGACGCGGCTGCACGACGCGGGCATGGGCACCGTGCACGTCCTCACCGATCACGGCTTCCTCCTGCTCGCGCCGGGCTGCGTGGACGATCTCGGCCGCCCGGAGGTGCCGGTCGCGCAGGCCCTCACGCGCTCCGCGCGCTACGCCGCCCTGAAGCCGGATAGCCCGTACACGGACATCTTCACGCTCCCCTCCCCTTGGCCGGGTGACACGGTGCGCCTCGGCTTCCCGCGCGGCGTGCGCACGCTCGAAAAGGCGGACGAATACGAGCACGGCGGCATCTCGCTGCACGAATGTGTCATCCCGGCGCTCGTCTCGCGCCGGTCGCCGGTTGCCGCGTCCCTCGGCGTGGACTTGCGGGTGACAACGACGACGCTGACGGGCGGCACGGTCCCCGCCATCCTCGTTCCCGTCATCCCACCGGGCCAGGTGCCGCTCGGCGGTCTCGCCCCGCTGCTGGTGCGGCTCTGGGTGGAAACTGCGGACGCGGGAGCGGCAGTGCGAGAGGTCACATCAGTATCGGAGATCGAAGTGCGGGCGGACGCGGACGAGTTGCGACCGCCCATCTACCTGCGCGAGGGGCTAGACTTGCGGGTGGGGCAACGGCTCACCTTGCGAGCGACCGACGACGCGACGGGGCGCGACCTGGGCAGGCTCCCCCTCGACCTGATTGTGGACTGGGAGTAGAGAGGCGAATCGGATGAGCATCACCAGCGTCCCCCTCGACACCCTCGATGAGCAGGCGACGGCGGCCTTCCCCGGCCTGCTCGTGCGCAAGGACCTGCTGCGCCGCCTCCGCTCCGCATACAGCGTGCCGATGTTCGTGATCGAGTTCCTGCTCGGCAAGTACTGCGCCTCCACCGATCCGACGGTGATCGAGCAGGGCATGGAGTTCGTGCGCCGCAACCTCGCGGAGAAGTATGTCCAGCCGGACGAGCGCGAGATCGTCAAGGCGCGCATCCAGCAGCAGGGTACGTATCAGATCATTGATCGCGTCTCGGTCATCCTCAAGGAGACGGACGACAAGTACTGGGCGACCTTGCACAACATCAATCAGGACTACGTGAACATCGACGAATCGCTCGTCCGCGAGCACGATCGTTTGCTGCTCGGCGGCGTCTGGGCGGAGGTGACGCTCCGCTACGATCCCACGCTCAAGTTCGGCAATGTCACCCGGCCCTTCGTGATCGAGCGGCTGAAACCGATCCAACTGAGCAATCGCAGTGTCGAGCAGTACATCGAGGGGCGGAAAGGCTTTACGCGGGCAGAGTGGATTGACCTCCTCCTGCGCTCCCTCGGCATGGAGCCGTCGCACCCCTCCTTCACCGAGCGGCGCAAGCTCCTCTATCTCACCCGGCTCATTCCCCTCGTCGAGCGGAACTACAACCTCGTCGAGCTCGGCCCGCGCGGCACCGGCAAGAGTTTCGTCTACCAGCAGATCAGCCCCTACTGCCATCTCATCTCCGGCGGGCAAACCACCGTGGCGCAGATGTTCGTCAATCTCAGTTCGGGCCAGCGCGGCCTCGTCGCCCTCTGGGACACGGTCGCCTTCGACGAGGCGGCGGGTATCCGCTTCCCGGACAAGAGCGGCATCAACATCATGAAGGGGTACATGGAGGACGGCACCTTCAGCCGCGGGCGCGAGAGCATCACCGCCGAGGGCTCGATCGTCTTCGTCGGCAACCTCGACGGCGACGTGCGCCAGATCGCGCGCACGTCGAACCTCTTCTATCCGATGCCGAAGGAGATGGATACCGCCTTCTTTGACCGTATTCATGCCTATGTGCCGGGGTGGGAGTTCGAGAAGACGCGCGACGAGTACTACACGACACACTTCGGCTTCGTCTCGGACTACCTCGCCGAAATGTTCCGTGAGCTACGCAAGACGAGCTACGCCGATCTCCCCGAGCGCTATTTCGCGTTCGGGCCACACGTCGGCGGACGCGACGCGAAGGCGGTCCGCAAGACCGTCAGCGGCCTCCTCAAACTCCTCCATCCCGACGGCGGCGCAACGAAGTCGGAGATTGGCGAGTACGTCGCCTTGGCGATGGAACTGCGCCGCCGGGTCAAAGAGCAACTGAAAAAGATGGGCGGCCTCGAGTATTGGGACGTCAACTTCTCCTATACGGATAAGGAGACGCGGGAGCAGACATTCGTGCCGCTCCCGGAGAGCGGCGGCGGCCTCCTCATCACGGGTGATCCCCTCCCGCCGGGTTCGATCTACACCGTCGGCGCGGACCCGGCGGAGCGCAAGCTGGCGCTCTTCCTCATCCAAACGCAAGTAAATCCCGGCAGTGGGCGCATCGTCGCGCTCGGCACGCTTTCCCCCATCATGCGCGAGGGGCTTAAGGTCGCGGATGCGTACTTCAAGGCGCATCTCCGCGACCTGGGGATCGACCGGGATCCCTCGCAGTATGACTTCACGATCCAGGCGGTGAACTTGAACCAGGCGAAGGAAGGGGCGGAAACGGCGGTCGCGTTCTTCGTCTCGCTCGTTTCCGCCTTCCTCGACCGCCCGATTGATCCCGCCACCGTCGTCGCCGGCGATATGAGCGTGCGCGGGATGCTCCAAAAGGTCGGCAGTCTTTCAGAACGCCTCGAGATGGCCGTGGACGCGGGCGCCAAGAAGATGCTCGTGCCCAGCGACAACAAACGCGACCTCGCGGACGTTCCCGATGAAGTCCTTAACCGACTCCAACCCGTGTTTTATACCGACCCGTTGAATGCCGCGATCCGTGCGATGGGACTCGAGTAGCACGATTTCGCACGATGGCATGGGTGATGACGATCGATTCATTCATCAGATTCATTTCACGGCTGATAAAACACCAGCCCTGGCACATGCTGAAAGTCCCGGAGATTATTCGTCATGAAGGTCAGTCCGTGGTGCAATGCCGTTGCCGCGATCAGCAGATCCATGTCGCCGAGTTGCTGTCGCTGGTTGCGCATCAGGGAACCGCGGACAGCGGCAACACACTTAGCCAGTACATACCGGCTCATCCACAGGGAGGGTGAATCGCTGACGCTGTGAAACACTACACTCCTTCGCACCGCCGGTGCCTCGTGAAGGAGTATCTCATGCTGCTCTCCGCTGTGTTTCCCCAACTGCGGGGGTTTCGCCTCGAGCAGATCCGTACCGACGACGACGATCTCACCGTCGTCGCGACCTCGACGCAGCGAACCGCCCTGTGTTCGGTCTGCTCCTCGCTCTCCTCTGACGTGCATAGCCGCTATCAGCGGCGCATCACCGATCTTCCCTGCGCTGGACACGCGGTCACGCTGCTCGTCCATGCCCGCCGCTTCTTTTGCCGCAATCCCCGCTGCCCGCGCAAGACATTTCGCGAATGCCTTCCCATCCTTGCCGCCCCCCGTGCTCGTTCCAGTCATGGTGTGCGTGTGACGCTTGCGCGCATCGGCTTCGCGCTCGGCGGGGCTCCGGGCGCACGCCTCGCACGCTTGCTTGGCATGACCACGAGCGGTACGACCGTCCTTCGCCTCGTGCGTGCGACACCCGGCACTGCGGTGGGACACCCGCGCATCCTCGGCATCGACGACTGGGCATGGCGCAAAGGAGCGCGGTACGGCACGATCATCTGTGACCTCGAACAACACCGACCGGTCGATCTTCTCCCGGATCGCTCAGCCGACACCGTCGCAGCATGGCTTCGGACGCATCCCGGCGTCGCGGTGATCAGCCGGGATCGTGGCGATATTTATATTGATGGCGCGACGCGCGGTGCCCCGGATGCCGTGCAAGTTGCCGATCGTTTTCACCTGATCAAGAACCTCGGGGAGGCGGTGGAGGGCTTCCTGCACCACAAGCAGTCCGTCCTCAAGCACATCGGCACAAACGGCAGCGCACCGGTGCCCGTAAGCCCACCGCTGCAACCGTGGCAAGTGCGTGCAGAGGAAGAGAGCGAGCGGCGACATGCACAATGCCTTGCCCGCTATGAAGCGGTCATGGCACTGCGTGCCAAAGGAGTGTCGATCGCCGATATTGCCCGGAATGTCGAAATCAACCGCGAGACAGTCGTTCGCTATCTCCGCCTTGGCGCGCCACCCGAGCGCAAGCGCCGGAGTATCCGGGGTACGGTCCTCGATCCCTACAAGGAGTATCTGCTGCACCGCTGGGACGAGGGCTGTCACGACGCGCGACGGCTCTGCGCGGAGATCCGTGCGCGGGGCTACCGTCATGCCTACACGAATGTCTCGCGCTTCCTCGCCCAGTTGCGGTTACCAGTCGGAGAGCGACCGAGCATCTCCCGCGAACGGATCAGCGCGCAGCGGCCCCCGACGCCGCGGCAGGTGGCGATGCTCTTCGTGCGCCGCCCCGAGACCCTGACCGAGAAGCAGCAGACGTGTGTGGAAGAACTGTGTCGGGCCGATGCGGCGATCGCGACTGCATACACGCTCGCGCAGGCGTTCACGACGATGGTACACGAGCGGCAGGGGGAGGAGATTGATGCCTGGATCGCGCGGGTGACTGCCGCCGAGATCGCCGACCTGCAACGATTCGCCGTCGGCTTGTTGCTCGACAAAGCGGCGGTGCAGGCCGGATTGACGCTCGAATGGAGCAACGGACAAACGGAGGGGCAGGTCAACCGGCTAAAGAGTGTGAAACGCCAGATGTATGGGAGAGCAGGGTTCGATTTACTCCGCCAGCGCGTGCTTCATGGGACGTAACGTTCACCCTCCCTGTGGATGAGCCGGATTGTCCTGAGTTGCCCCCAGCATAAGAGCCTATCCGGGAAGTGGTAGAATGGGGGGATGAAGAACACGATTGCTCCCCCAACTGACAAGAAAGCGCACGACGATCCGACGATCTGGGAGGTGGACGATGCCCTCTGGGC
>JALYUS010000214.1 GCA_030853625.1 Chloroflexota bacterium | reverse complement strand
TCGGTGACGACCTCCGGCTGGCCCATTTCATCTTCAATCGCGAGGTAGCGCCGCTCGATGTCGGCGAGGGTATCAAACATCTGCATGGTGATTCAGTCCTCCGGTATATACAACACGTCGGCATGCGGAACACTTCCCCGGCCGCTAGCCATGCGCGGGAAAGTCATGCCAACTGTTACGGACTGTGCGAATCACCTTCATCGTGCCTGCTCTCCGTTCCGATGTTCCGAAGCGGAAACCGCTCCAATACAGTATACCGCGATCCGCCCGCCCCGAGCACGCTACGGATCAGCGCGACAGTCTCCACCGGCCACGCGGCGGGCGGCGCAATGACCGGACGGCGAAGCGCCGCACGCAGGGAGGCAATTCCTGGAGCATCGCGGTACAACCGCTCAACCCGGCCGATGGTCAGATGGGGCTGAAACGGCTTCCGATCCGCGACGACGCCCTCGGCCGTCCATACCACTTCCGTCACCGCCCCCCGCAACGCCCGCAAGCGATCATCCGCGCCCCGCAATCCCAGCCAGAGAACGCGCGGCGCGTCGGCGGAGGGAAAGGCGCCGACCGCATCCGCCCGCAGCAAGAGTGCATCATGCGTTGCAACCGCCGGGGCAAGGGCAGCGATCAATGTTGGGATATGCGTCGAAACGACATTGCCGAGGAACTGCAAGGTCAGATGCACCTGTGTCGGTGCTACCCAGCGCACCGGCATGCCGACTTGCGGGCTTCCACCCCGTCGCCTGAGCGTCTGCTGTACCTCCGCTACCGCATGCTGCACCGCCTCATTCGTTTGGAGCGCGATGAATAGCCGCTGAACGCGAGGACTGAGATGATCGGCTCCCGGTTCCCTTTGCATAGCATTCCGCCTTCCGCTTTCGCGTTCACGTCGTGATTATCGCACTGGGCAGCGTGATACACTGCCTGCAACGTGATTCTGTGCGCATCGGTCGCACGTCGGCGGCTACGCATACTCAGTCCTCAATTCTCAGTCCCATCGCGACGAAGGAGGGAGTCTCATGGCACAAGCGTTTCGCGGCGTCTTCACGATCCCCGTCACACCCTTCGACCGGCACGGCAACATTGACGAGGATTCGCTGAAAAACGAGGTGGATTGGTGCGTCCGCGCGGGCGCGCACGGCATCGTTGCACCCGTCAACGCGAGCGAGTCGCCGACGCTCCTTGATGACGAGCGCAAGCGCGTGACGCGGCTCGTCGTGGAGACGAACGCGAAGCGCGTCCCGGTCGTGATCGGCGTCTCCGGTGTTAGCACGCAGGCATCCGTCATGTTTACCAAATACGCCCGGCAGGTCGGCGCGGACGCGGTAATCGCGATGCCGCCGTACGGTGTCCGCCTCGCCGACCCGGAGTCCGTCTTCGCCTTCTATCAGGCCGTGGCGGACGCGGCGGACGACCTGCCCGTCTTTATCCAGAACTGGGGCGGCCCCGCCGGAACGATCATGACGGCGCACCAGATGACACGCCTGATGACGGAGATTGACAACGTTTCCTATCTCAAAGAAGAAACGGCGAACGCCGGCCACCTGATGACGACGGTACTCGCGACGGCGGGCGACGCCTGCGAGGGGATCATGGGAGGCATCGGCGGGCGCTATCTGATGGACGAGTTCCGGCGCGGCGCCTGCGGCACGATGCCCGCCTGCCAGACGACGGACATCCATGTGAATATCTGGAACGCCCTCGAAGCGGGCAATCTCGATAAGGCCCGCCGCACCTTCTACCGGCTCCTGCCCCTGCTCAACATGGAAGCGGCGTTCGGACCAATTGTCTACAAGGAAGTCCTGAAGCGGCGCGGCGTGATCGCAAACACCACCTTGCGCTCCCGCCGCGATTCCGGCCTTGATGAATACGACCACAAGGAACTCGACGAAATCCTGCGCGACGTCTCCGATTTGTTCTCGATCTGACCTAACCCCCGGCCCCTTCCCGCGAGGAAGGGGTGACTCATCGCAAGATCGAGGCATTTCCCGATAGTGCCCTGATCTCAAGAAGGCTCACTCCCCTTCCCACGCCAAGGGACGGAAGGGGCCGGGGGTTAGGTTCTTCGGTTCCCTTTCCCTTTAGGGAGGGGGGTTAGGGGGTAGGAAAGTGGCAACGACACCACCCAATCTCGGCGGCGGCTGGCTTGGGAAGTATGGCAAGGGGCGCACGGTGTCGCGCGCGTTTCTGATGGGCGCAGGGTACACAAGCGCCGACATGGACGGGCGCCCGATCATCGGTATCTGCAACTCGTGGAGCGAACTGAACAACTGCAACTACCATCTGCGCGATGTCGCCGAGGCGGTCAAGCGCGGCGTCTGGCAGGCGGGCGGGTTGCCCCTCGAATTCCCCGTCATCTCGCTTGGTGAGACGTTTATGTCGCCGACGACGATGATGTTCCGCAACCTGATGGCGATGGATGTCGAGGAGATGATTCGCGCCCAGCCACTCGACGGTGTCGTGCTCCTCTCATCGTGCGACAAGACGACGCCCGCAATGATTATGGGCGCGGCAAGCGCGAACCTCCCCGCCATCCTCGTCACAGGCGGCCCGTCGCTCTCCGGGCGCTATCGGGGGCGCGATGTTGGCACGACAGACTACACGAAGATGGACGCCGAACTGCGCGCCGGACTCGTCACTGACGAGGATATGATGGAGTTCGAGGACGGCTACAAGCGGAGCGTCGGCCACTGCGAGGTGATGGGCACCGCGAGCACGATGACCAGCCTCGCCGAGGCGATGGGCCTCTGCCTGACCGGTTCCGCGAACATCCCGGCGGTGGACGCGCGTCGCTACCGGACGGCGGAGGCATCCGGGCGGCAAATCATCGAGATCGTCAAGCGCGGCATCAAGCCATCGGACATCATCACGCGCGAATCTCTCGAAAATGCGATCCGCGTCAGCATGGCGATTGGCGGCAGCACGAACGCCGTCATCCATCTCGTCGCGTATGCAGGGCGACTCGGCATTGACTTGCCACTCTCGGTCTTCGACCACATCAGCCGGACGACACCGTTCATCGTCAATGTCAAGCCCTCCGGGGAGTTCATGATGAACGAGGTCTTCGAGGCGGGCGGCGTGCCTGCCGTGATGAAAGAGATTGAATCGCTCCTGCACCGCGACTGCCTGACCGTGACGACAAAGACGATTGGCGAAAATCTCGCGAACGTCTCCGGCTCGCGCGATCACGATGTTATCCGCCCGCTCTCCAATCCACTCAACAACGAGGGCGGCACGGCGATTCTGCATGGCAATCTCGCCCCATTCGGCGCCGTCATCAAGCAGACGGCAGCCTCGCCACATTTGCTCGTCCATCGCGGCCCGGCGGTCGTCTTCAACTCGAACGATGAACTGCACGCCGCCCTACACGACGACAACTACGACATGGACCCGAACGCGGTGATTATCCAGCGGTATCAGGGACCGCTCGGCTTTCCCGGCATGCCGGAGACGGGCGGCGGCGTCGCGGTGCCGAACAAACTAATTCGGCGCGGCATCCGTGACATCGTGCGGATCACCGATGCGCGGATGAGCGGCACGGCGTTCGGCACGACCGTCCTCCATGTCTCGCCGGAGGCGGCGGCGGGTGGGCCGCTCGCGGCGGTGCGGGATGGCGACATCATCGAACTGAACGTGCCGGAGCGGACGCTCAATGTGCGCATTACCAACGAAGAGATGCACGAGCGGCTGAAGGAATGGCAAAGCCCCGTGCCGACGAATGTGCGCGGCTATCACTGGCTCTATCTCAATCACGTCCTCCAGGCGCACGAGGGATGCGATTTCGATTTTGAGCGAGCGCGGGGGATGACCTAACCCCCGGCCCCTTCCGTCACTCGGCGTGGGAAGGGGCCGGGGGTTAGGTAAACATGGAGGTAGGAATGCTCAATGTTGCGGTGATCGGCGCGGGCAGGCGCGGGCTTGCCCATACGGAAGCGGTCGCGGACCTCGAACAAGAGGCGCGCATCGTCGGCATCGCGGATGTGGATGAGAGCCGCGTCCGCACGCTCGTCGGCATACACGCGCCGCACGCCGCCGCTTATACAGATGCATTGACGATGCTGGATGCCACGTCGCCGGATGTTGTCTACATCACGACCCCACCCGCGCTGCATCGCGAACTGGCGGTCGCTGCGCTCGCACGCGGCGCGCACGTTATCCTCGAAAAGCCGATCGCCCTGACTGTTGAAGAGGCGGACGCCATCGGCGAAGCGGCGGCGAAGGCGGGGCGACTCGTCCATATTTGCCACCAATTACGGTATGCAGCGGGGTCAGACGTGATGCGCGACCGCCTCGCCACGCAGAAGGTTGCATTGACACACATCTGGAACTACCGCAAGGGGCCGGACATCCCCGGCAACTGGCGGCGCTCGTGGGGTGGCGGGCATGTCGTCGAGTGGGGTATTCATTACCTCGATCTCTGCCGCTACGTGATGCAGACCGAGCCGGTCGAAGTCTACGCCCGCTACACCGATCAAGTGATGCACGGCCAGGAGAACTGGGACAACTGGGATGGCTACGCCCTGACCGTCCAATGGGCGAACGGCGCGGTTTGCAGCTATGCCAGCACCTATGCCCTGAAACCCGGCATCGCCAGCAGCGCCGGCCTCGCGATCATTGCGACGGACGGCAAGGCGGAGTTCGCGTGGAACGGCTGCATCTGGACGACACCGGACGGCACCGAGGAATTTCCCGGCACAGCGGGCGATGGCGAGCGCAATCTCTCCCGCGCCTTCTTCCATGCCATCACAACCGGCGACACACGTGGCATCCGGCAATCGTTTGACGACGCGATGAAGACACACCGTCTCGTCATCGCCGCGAATGAATCCGCGATGACCGGACGGGTCATCCGTTTGCCGTAGCATATAACGGGTGGCGGAGGCTTCAGCCTGCGGTCTCTCGCGCAGTCCTCGTTCGTCAGTCCTTCCCTTTTGGGGTGGGGGCGACCATCGCGGCGATTTCGTGTACGCTATACGGAACGCGACCGATGAGAGAGCGAGATGCCGATGCAGTCACCGTTGATGAATCACCGCCGGATCCGCATCGAAAAGATGAAGTATCCGAACGTGCGCTACTACTCATATCAGAAGCGATTGCTGCGCGAAGCAGGCGACGAGTTGATTCTCTACAATCCGCCCGGTCTCGCGATCACCGATCACCTACGTGGCGGCGGCTTCTATCTCCCGACGCAGTCCGTCACCTGGTGCAGCACTGAGCGATGGAATAATATTGCCGCCGTCTACGAGTCCAAGGGCGCATTCAAATTCTGGTACTGCGATGTCTCCATGCCATGTACGCTCGCGGAGGATGTCCTCTCGTACGTGGACCTCGACCTCGACCTGATTGCCTATCAAGACGGCACCTACCGCGTGGACGATGAGGATGAGTTTCTTTCCCACCAGCATCAGTATGGGTATCCGGCGGAGATCATCGAACGCGCCCGCGCCGAACTCAGCGCGCTGATCGCCGCGCACGCCGCGCGTATCTTCCCGTTCGATGGCTCCCTGACGACGTTTGTGCCGGAGGCCTACAGGCGGTCATAGTCTACCGGCGCGCGGTATTCGCGGATCGGATGGAAACCGAGCACCTGCGGCCAGAATGTCCCTTCATCCCCCGCCACCAGACCGATCGTCAGATAAATGCGGGGAGAGACGAAACGGCTGTAACATGTCCGTCCGTTCAGCGTGATTGTCAGCGTCCCGGCCTTGCGCAAGGCATCACGCGCGAAGGCACGCAGTTTAATATCCGGGCACGGCAGCCCTATCGGGCCGCCATATGCCTGGCCACGATGCCGGAACGAGACGCCGACACGGACATCCTCATCCGCATACGAGAAGTGAATCTGTTGCAGTTGATCGGGCCGGATCATCGCGATAGAGCGCTGTCGCCCGCCCGGCTGAAAGTCCTTCGCGGTCAGGACGCGCTTGCCGGCGGGCAGGAGTGTATCGAGATGTGGTGTAGCGAGCGCCGCCAGCGTCCGACTCAGGGCGCGTTCCTCGATGTGGCCGGTACGGACGAGTCCCGCGCCGAAATCAACGATCGCGGTTTCGACGAACGGCATCTGGGGCGCCGGTGTGGCGGCAGCAACACGCAGGGTATCGAGGCTCTGGAGGTGCGCGTCATCTGGGAGCGCGAGTTGGCTGGGTGGAAAGAATCGCTCTCCCGTCGCGCTCGCCGCGCGTAGCCAGGTGTTGGTGGCCATATCCACGCCCGCGATTTCAACCTGTGACGGATCGGCACGCGCGACGACGAGCGTCAGGATTTCGCGCGGTCCCTGGTTTTTCGCTGATCGTGCCATCGGCATCCCGCCCTCTCGCCGCTCCGGTTGATGAGTGTACCATGGAGGAACAACGTGGTATAAACACCGGGTACAAGACGACTGACGTGTGGAAGGATAGCGCCCGTGACCGTACCGCCCATGAATACGTACCCACCGCCCGCGACAGCGCGCAACCTACCGACCCGCTTGATCGTGGCGGTCGTGCAGGATTACGACGCGAATGCGATCACTGACGCGCTCACGCAGGCGAACTTCCGACTGACCCGCGTCGGCAGTACCGGGGGCTTCCTCCGAATGGGCAGCACGACCCTCCTGATCGGTGTCGAGGATTGGCAGGTCTCCCGCGTCAAGCGGATGATTATGGAGCACTGCCGCGAGCGGATGGAGGTCGTGCCGCCCGACATGCTCGACATTCATGCCTGGTATCCCTCCGACGTGATGGAAGTGCCGGTCGGCGGCGCGGTCGTCTTCGCGCTGAAAATCGTGCGCTTTGAACGCCTCTAACCGATCATGAAGGAATACCGCGTGCGCCAGCGATTGCTCTCGTACCTGACCGCTGCCTGCATCAATCTCGCTATCGTCAGCGGCACACACGCAGCGTCGTTGATAAACCGGCCACCGATTGTCCGCATGCGGCCGAGCGCAGCCAAACGGGGCCGATTTGATCGGGGCGAACTCCTGCCGGATCGAAGTGTCGCCGTCCGCACCGTCCATGTCACCGAGGCAACGTTCAGTCTGAACTAATACTCGTTCATGCTGATGATGGCGTGATACATGGGAGCATCCGCGCGTCGTAAGAGCGGCGCTCGAACCGTCCTTCCCGGATTATTCGACCTTCTCCATCCGCGCCCCGCCACCGCGAAAGGGCGGTGCTTGAACCGCCCCTACGAGACAATAACCGATCGTGGTGATATGACAAGGCGACCGTCATCCGGCCGTTCATCTCGCGTTAGCGCGAGCGGAGCAGGTGCGCGGCGTGGTCTACGGTCGCGCCGCTGAAGGTGCGATCCATCAAGTTCTGCACGGCCATCACATGCGCGCAGGTGCCATTCTTTGCATGAAAATCGCACGAACACCGCCATTCCCCACTGTCCGCGCTGACGGTATGGACATCATTATCGCCTTTAAATGCAACCGAGAGATGCTGGAGCGACACGCGCCACGGCTCGTCCGCATAGCGCCGGGCCTTTTCGATTTTTCCGATCATGCTGGAATGCATCTGACCGCCTCCTGGCTTGACGCGGCTCGCTCCCAAGCCGCTTCCCAAATACTCATGGGGCGATCCGCCCCACCCGCAAAAATGAACCGCCGCAGGGCTTTATTGCTCCCTGCGGCGGTTCGTTGGCATCGTGCTGCGGCTCATCAATCGTTGATGCATCGCGAAATGGGTAGAACACATCCATCGTCAATCACCGCCACGTATCGCCGTTTCAACTCCTAATACATACATCATACGGCGCATACACGCGCGCGTCAACCCTGAAGACCATAATGTACGTACATCCGGCGGGGAGGGATGATCGCCGCTCCCCGCCGGATGTACGCGCGTCGCTCAATCGGTCGTCAGCGGCATCTCCGCTGCTGACGTGCTGTCGGCATCAGGGCGGAGGCCACCGGACAGTGCAGGCTCAGGAACGGGCGCGGGTCGCTCGCCGGGTTCCGCTGAGTAGCCATGACGCGGCATGCCGCCGTCCGCCATTTCGAACAGTTGGAAGACCTGCTCCTGATCGAGCGTTTCGTCATCGAGCAATCGCTGCGCGAGTGCATCGAGCGCCACACGATGCTCGGTGAGTAGTTGCGTCGCGCGATGATGGGAGCGTTCCAGCAACTCGCGCACCGCGCGGTCGGCGGCGGAAATCGTGTCCTCACTGTAGTCGCGGTCCCGCGTCAGTTCGCGACCGAGAAAGACATCCTGCTCGCCGGTGCCGAGATAGAGCGATCCGACTTCTTCGCTCATGCCCCAGAGGCCGACCATCCGCCGCGCCAGCGAGGTCGCTTCTTTGAGGTCGCTCTCCGCGCCGGTCGTGATCTCATCAATGACGATCTCCTCCGCCGCACGGCCACCAAACATGACGACGAGGCGGCTGAGGAGATATGCCTTCGGATAGTTGAAGCGGTCTTCTTCCGGGCTTTGGATCGTCACGCCGAGTGAGCGACCACGCGGCACAATCGAGACTTTGGTCAGCGGATCGGTGCTTGGCGAGTAGTACGCCGCCACCGCATGCCCCGCCTCGTGGTACGCGACAACTTTCTTGTCGAGGTCCGTCAGGATCAGGCCGCGCGCTGTACCGAGGATGATCTTGTCGAGCGCCTCGGAGAAGTCGCGCGCGAAGATTTGCTGACGGTTGGCGCGCGCCGCGTGCAGTGCGGCCTCATTGACGAGGTTCGCCAAATCCGCGCCGGCGAAACCAGGCGTGGACTGTGCGACGCGATTGAGGTTCACGTCGGGAGCGAGCGGCAACCCACGGGAATGAATCTTCAGAATCGCCTCGCGTCCCTTGCGGTCCGGCAGCCCGACCGTCACTTGCCGGTCGAACCGGCCCGGTCGCAAGAGCGCGGGGTCGAGCACATCCGGCCGGTTCGTGGAGGCGAGGACGACGACTTCCTGCTTCGGATCGAAGCCGTCCATCTCGACGAGCAACTGGTTCAGGGTCTGCTCGCGCTCGTCGTTGCCACCGCCGAGGCCGGCGAACCGCTGCCGCCCGACAGCGTCAATCTCATCCACATAAACGATTGCCGGCGCCGCCGCCTTCGCCTTATTGAAGAGATCACGCACGCGCGACGCGCCGACACCGACGAACATCTCCACGAACTCGGATGCGGAGACGCTGAAGAACGGCACACCGGATTCGCCGGCGACGGCCTTCGCCAGCAGTGTCTTGCCTGTGCCCGGCGGGCCAATCAGCAGCACGCCGCGCGGCAGCCGCGCGCCAAGCAAGTGGTACTTGCCGGGGTTTTTCAGGAAGTCCACGACTTCGGTCAGTTCCAGTTTCGCCTCGTCCTCACCGGCAACATCGTTGAAGGTCACTTGTGGCCGTTCGGCATCATGCACGCGCGCCTGCGACTTGCCGAAGCCCATTATGCCTTGCTGACCGCGTGTCACCTGCCGCCCAAGGAAGACCGCGAGGCCAATAAAGAGCGCGAGCGGGAGCAGGCTGATGAGCAGATTGAGAAAGAGCGAGGCAAAGCCGCCCGAATCAGTGCCCTTAACGTCCACCTTGACATTCTGTTGCTGAAGGAGCGGCAGGAGCGTCGGATTCTCGACAACTGGCAGGCTCGTCTTGAAGTTTGTCACGGTCTTCGCCGCAGCGGTGGCATTATTCCCTGCCGTCGCGGTTGGAGCGGCGGTTGGCGTGGCGGCGACCACACCCGGGCCGCTGATAACGTCACCGTTCTGCACCTTCGCGGCGGTCTTAAATGTCCCGGTGACATTGCGATCCTGCAACGTCACCTCACTGACATTGCCCGCCTGCACCTGACTGAGGAAGGCGCTGTAATTGATGACCGTACTGCCCGTCGAGAAGGGATTGGCAAGCGCGAGGATATTCCAGATGAGCAGACCGGCAAGCAGAATCCACCAGACCCAACTGGGGATACGGAGGCGCGGCTTCTGCGGGTTGTTCGGATCTTCCGACTTGCGGGGGATCCGCGGGACGCGTTTGTTCGGATCGTCCAGTGGATTCCGATCATTGCGATTCCGATCGTTCGGTGTGAGCAAATGAGGGCGACCAGGCAGGTCGTCGTGCGACATGAGACACCATCCTTTGATCGCGCATTGGACGCGCGGCAGGTGGCGGAAAACCGCCACGGTGAGATACACCTACGAGCATAACATAGCGCGGCGTGACAGAGGGTTATCCGCGCGCGCATCTACGCACTGAACAGAGCCGCATGAGACGTACCAGCGGCTTTTCCATTCTGTACAGTGATACGCATGACGCGCCTGTTCGGTTGTGATCGGATTCGGTTTTCAGTCATGGACGCGGAGATGGCTGCGCACTGCCATCGTCTCCCGCGCGGCCCGCAGCGTATTTTGCAGCAGGATGGCGTTCGTAACCGGCCCAGTACCACCGGGCACCGGCGTGAACGCGGACGCGACTGCGGCAACGTCCGGTGCGACATCCCCCCGTAGGCCGTCCGGCGTGAAGGTCGTACCAAAATCTACCACGACCACACCGGGCTTCACCATCTCCGGCGTGATAAACCCGACGCGCCCCACCGCGACCGCGAGAATATCCGCCCGCCGCGTCACATCCGCGAGATCGGCGGTGCGCGAATGGGCAATCGTCACGGTTGCATCCGCCCGGAGAAACAGTTGTGCGAGGGGCCGACCGACCACATTCGAGCGGCCAACGACCACCGCATGCTTCCCCGCGAGCGGTATTGCGTAATGGTTCAGCAGCGCGACGCCACCGAGCGGCGTGCTGGGAAACAATCCGGGCAGACCGAGGGAGAGATTGCCTGCATTCGCGGGTGTAATGCCGTCCACATCCTTATAGGGATCGAGCGTCTCGCCGACGATGGTCGGCGGTAAATGGGCAGGCAGCGGCATCTGCACGAGAATACCGGCGACCTGTGGGCGATGATTGAGTTCGCCAATCCGCGCGCGAACTGCCGCTTCATCGCTGTCGGGATCGAGCGCGACACGCTCGAACGCCAGCCCAACGGCTGCGGACTGCTTGCGCAACGTCTCCGTATACCGCTCGGCGGCGGGCGTTGGCCCGATGGTCATCACCGCGAGCAGCGGGACGTAGCCGTATCGCTCCACGAAGGCCGCGACACCAGCCCGGACTTCCGCAGTGATCGCCGACGCGACGGGCTTACCGAGCAGCATCCGCACGCCCGATTCGGCCATGTCCCGCCCCAATAACTGTGTCGC
Organism: Chloroflexota bacterium; assembly: GCA_030853625.1. GTDB lineage: Bacteria > Chloroflexota > Chloroflexia > Thermomicrobiales > JALYUS01 > JALYUS01. The sequence goes on along the minus strand of JALYUS010000214.1, from coordinate 10,575 downwards.
GGTCATACGACTTCACCGGCGAGACGACGGCGAATCGTCTCGATCAGCGCCCGCTCGCGCTCGATAACGCCGTCCATCAGATCGTGCAGTTGCGCGCGATAGCCCGCCACTTCGGCGCCATCCACGAGGCCCGCGATATTTGCAGTGACATTGAGGAGCGAGACGCGCATCGCCGCGCCCGCCATCGCCGCGCCCGCGCCGCAGTCGCCGAGCGCGTTCGGATTACCCGTGATCGCGATGGCTTCCGCCGCGTCCAGCACTTCGCGCGCCGCCGCCATGATCCGTAGCGGCGCCGCAGCCGCCTGGCGCATCCCCTCCTGCAACGCGGCCGCCCGCACAGCGCGTTCCGCGTCCGTCGTTTTCGGGAGACGGTATGCCTGCATGAAGATCGCGAACGCCGACTCGTCTTCCGCCGCGAGGGCGAGGAAGCGGTCGCGTAGCGATGTGAGGTGATCGAGATGGGCGCGCAATTCCGCGTCGTGGGCCGCGAATTTCGGCTTGCCAACGCTGACCGCCGCTACCTTCGCCAGCGACGCCGCGCCGAGGGCAGCGACATATGCCGACGCCGCGCCACCGCCCGGCGTCGGCGCGTCCGACGCCAGCCGGTCAAGAAATGCGTGCAAATCCACCGATTCTTCGCTCATGTTCACCTCGATTCCGGCATCACGCAGTATCCCCACGCGTACTGTATCGTACGTGCGCCCGTGTGTCTCGTAGCGAGATGCCGGGCGGTTTGCCCATCTATCGGGCCTATGCGACAATCGGGGTGGTAATGGGATCTTTTTTCGACGTGCTTGTACCAGGAGTGATTGATTCACCAATGTCACGGACACGACGCGGGCGGGGCGGACGCGGTCAGCAAATAGGCGATACGCAGGAGATGACCTGGTTCCGTATGGACCTGCACCTTCACACCCCGGCATCCGCCGATTATCAGGATCTGTCCGCCACGTACCTCGCAATCCTCCAGAAAGCGGAGGAACGCGACCTCGACATCGTCGCATTCACCGACCACAACAGTGTCAGCGGCATCGCGGCGATGCGCCGGGAGATCGAAGACCTCGAACTGCTGGAGGAACTCGACCGGCTCGCGCCCGCCGAAAAGAATATCCTCGATGAGTATCGCCGACTGCGAGACAAAATCCTCGTCCTGCCGGGCTTCGAGTTCACCGCCGCCTATGGCTTTCACATTCTCGGCATCTTCTCCCCGGAGACGACTGTCCGCCATCTCGAACACCTGCTCATGGCGCTCGATGTCCCGGAAGAGCAGATGGAGACGGGCAGCGGGCAGGTCGGCGCAACTGCCGATGTGCTGACGGCGTACGAGATCATCCATGACGGCGGTGGCCTCGTCATCCCCGCGCATGTGGACGCGGCGCATGGTGTCGCGATGCAAGGTTTCCGCTTCGGGGGACCGACGAAAGTCGCCTACACACAGTCCGAGTATCTCCATGCGCTCGAAGTCACCGATCTCGATGACCTGACGCGCCGGGCGACGGCGAGTTTTTTCAACGGCTCCAAACCCGAGTATCCGCGCCGGATGCACTGCATCCAGGGATCGGACGCGCACCGGCTCTCCCGCGAAGGGGCAAACCGCGACACGGATCTCGGCATCGGCGACCGCGCGACCGAAGTGCAACTGCCGGAACGGTCGTTCGTGGCGCTCAAGGCGCTTTTTCTCTCCGAAGAATTTAGCCGCATCCGTCCGTACCAACCCCTGTCAGCCGCATCGTTCGATACGATCCAGGCGGCGCGCGAGCAAGGGCCGAGCAGTGTGCAATCCTTCCACGAGCAGGTACGCAGCCAGCGGAGCCGGTACCGGCCAATCACGAAAGATGTCGTCGCCTTTGCGAACACGAACGGCGGCACGATCTATGTCGGCGTCACAGCGAATCCGACACAGCCCGTAGCAGGCGTGCCGAACGCCGAAGAAGCGGCGCGTAGCCTCAGCGGCGCCATTGCCCGGAGCGTCGTGCCAAAACTTGATGTCCGGATTGAAGTCACGAGCAGCGCGGGCAAGCCCGTGCTGCTCGTGACGGTGCCGAAGGGCGACAATACCCCGTACGCGACGGATGCCGGGCAGGTTTTTGTCCGCCAGGAGAGCGAAACCGTCGTCGCGCTCCGCGATGAGATCGTGCAATTGGTGCGCAATGTCGGCAGCGTCGAGGCCGTATCGCCCGCCGAGCCGGAGCGTATCCGTGCCTGGACGGCACCGCGACAGGCAGTGGATGAGGACGGCGACATCACGGATTCCGACACCGACAACGCCGATGCGCGCGAAGAGCCGGAGACCGAAGCGGTTTCAGCGACCGACGTGATTCAGGAGCAACCGGAAGAACGGCGCACGCCGCGCCGCCGCCGGTCCCGCCGCCGCCCGGCGCAGAACCAATCCGCTGCCGAGACAGATGCACAGCCCTCTGAGGCGGAAGGCGAGCCAATCGCTGCGACGCTCAATCCATCGGGACTACCTGAGGCAGTCACGCAATTCGCGCAACCCGCCGCCGATGTCGCGCTAATGACGAGCGACAGCACGGCTGAACCGGCCAGCGATCATCAGGTGGTGGAAGTATCGGGAGTGGATGTGTCCGAAGCGGACGTACCCGAAACGAGCGCGCCAAAGCCACGGCCACGGCGACGGACGCGCAAGGCGACGACACCGCCGGAATCAGCGGTCGAATCCGCCATCCCGCCGCAAGTGGCTATGCCCGAATCGCCAGCCGCGCCGGTTGACGCCTCCACACCCCTGCCCAGCCGCAATGGCACGGAGCCCGCCGAGACTCCGAAGACCGGCGTCGAAATCCTGTCGATCGCGGAGCGTGACGGCGAACGGTATTACACAATGCGCGATCTGCGTAGTCGCCGCGTCGCGGACAATGTGACACGAAAATCCGCCCGGCGGCTGTGGCGGCAGGCGATCCTCGAACGCGAGAAAGGTCTCCCCGATCCCGACGCGATACGGTGGGACGGGCCATTGGGATATTGGGGCAGTAGTAATCGCGATGGTGTCCGGCGACACAACCTCGCCTACCGCGAGAATGGCGACATCCGGTATTTTTATGCGGTCAGCGACGACGGCATCAACGAGGTGTGGCGCGCTCTTATCCCCATCGAGAACGCATAAGCGCGTTTGTTTCAACAGGTGAATGCATGCTACACTGCCGCCACATTGTTTCGGGCCGGGAAAACGGCATCTCCTCTCGTTTTGGTTGATTGTTGAGCATTGCCTGGTAATCTCGCTTTGTAGACTGGCTGATTGAAAGGGGTTTCTCCATGCGCGCGTCCCGACGGCATGATGAGGCGGATCGCATCGCCATTTTCTTCGATATGTCGAACCTCTATTTCGCGGCGCGGGATATGGGCATCCGCATTGATTATGCGCGGTTGCTCGACTTTCTCACCTCCGGCCGCCGGTTGCATCGCGCCTACGCCTATCTGGGCTACAACCCGGAGGACGAGAGCAGCCACAGTTTTATCACCTGGCTGAAGCGCAATGGCTTCCGCGTCAAAACAAAGGCCCTCCGCCGCTTTGAGGACGGCAGCACGAAGGCAAATCTGGACATGGAACTGGCGATTGATCTTCTCACACAGGCGCCGCATATTGATGTGGCGATCGTCGTCAGCGGTGACGGGGATTTCGTCAATCTTGTGGACGCCGCGCAGAACGCAGGCTTGCGCATTGAGGTTGCCGCGACTCCACGCCAGGCTGCGACCGATTTGATGGACATTGCCGACCAGTTCATTGACCTCGAAGCGAACGTCGCGCAGTTCGCCCGCGCGGATCTCCCACCCCGGCAAGGCTATGCCCGCCCCGAAGGCATCGTCCCGGCCGCGCGCACACCACCCACCAGCGGTTACGCGCCCCGCCCCTACGGTTCGAGTGTGCGTGGCTATCAGCAGGGTGGGGCATTCGGCCCGCACACCGATGACGAAGAACGCACGGGAAATCACACCGATAATGACACAGCGGACGATGAGAGCCACGAAGCCCTCCCGCCGCCTCCGGCGGGCAAATAGCGTCGCACAGCCGGTTCTTCGCCGCCCCAAATACAGATCGCAACGACAATGAAACGACCGGGCGCGCTGCCCGGTCGTTCGTTTCTGGTTGTTTCGGCGAACTACGCGACGGTGGCTTCCAGTTCCAGTTCGCGACCACCGAGGGTCATGAGGATTGGTTGCTTGCCGTTGCGCACCGTCTCACCGGTGACGATGCACTTGCGCACACTATCGAGCGACGGAATCTCGTACATCACGTCGAGCAGGAGCGATTCGATGGCGGTCTTGAGGCCGCGCGCGCCCGTCTTACGCTTCTCGGCCTGCGTGGCGATCTCTTCGAGCGCGTCCTCCGTAAAGGACAATTCGACGTTGTCGTGACCGAAGAGGCGCTGATACTGCTTGATGACAGCATTCTTTGGCTCAGTGAGAATGCGGATCAGTTCGCTACGCGACAGTTGATCGAGGCTGACGGTAATTGGTAGACGACCAACGAACTCGGGGATGAGGCCGTATTTAAGAAGATCGTCATGCGTGACGAAGCGCAGCAGATTCTCATCTACCGCCTTCGTGCTATTTATCCCATCGCGGAAGAAGCCCATCGCGTGCTTCGAGTCCATGCGGCGGGCAATGATGTCCTCTAAGCCCTCGAACGCGCCGCCGCAGATAAAGAGGATGTTGCGCGTGTCAATCTGGATGTATTCCTGATGGGGATGCTTCCGACCACTTTGCGGTGGGACGTTCGCCGTCGTGCCCTCGATGATTTTCAACAGCGCCTGCTGCACGCCTTCACCGGAAACATCGCGCGTGATCGAGGGATTGTCCGATTTGCGCGCAATCTTATCAATCTCGTCAATGTAGATGATGCCCGTCTCCGCCCGCGCGACATCGCCAGCGTTCTGGATCAGCCGGAGGAGAATATTTTCCACATCTTCACCGACGTATCCAGCCTCAGTGAGCGCGGTCGCGTCGGCAATCGAGAAGGGCACATCGAGAATCCTGGCGAGCGTTTGCGCCAGATAGGTCTTGCCGCAACCGGTCGGGCCGACGAGCAAAATATTGCTTTTTTGCAACTCGACATCGTTGCTCGGCTCCGCACCGGCTGTGATCCGTTTGTAGTGATTGTAGACCGCGACAGCGAGGCTCTTCTTCGCCATATCCTGCCCGACGACGTATTGTGAGAGCTGTTCATGGATCCGCTTCGGCGTCGAGATACCGGCGAAGGAGGGTTGCACCTTCGGGGTAGGCACATCCTCTTCCTCGATGATCTCGCGGCAGAGTTCGACGCATTCGTCACAGATGTAGACCGCACCCGGCCCCGCAATGAGGCGCTTGACTTCGTCCTGCCCTTTACCGCAAAAGGAGCAACGATACTGCATTCGGCTTCCGCCCCCACTAGTGGTCGTTCCGCGCGTACCTGCCATCCCCCACAACTCCTCATTCCGCCCGCAAGCGCGCTGGCGCCACGGTACAACGCACACCCATTGGGCGCGCTAGGCCACCAACGCTGCTCCCGCAACCTTCTTCGGCTGCGGCATAAGGATTTCGTCAATCAGGCCGTAATCCTTCGCTTCCTCGGCGCCCATATAGTAATCGCGTTCGGTATCGCGCTTCACCTTGTCAAATGGCTGATTGCTGTGGCTCGCCATGATCTCGACGAGGCGGGTGACGACATTGATCGTCTCGCGCGCGGCAATGTCAATGTCCGGCACGTTGCCCCGAAAGCCGCCGGACCCCTGGTGAATCAGGACGCGGGAGTTCGGGAGCGCATAGCGCTTGCCTTGCTGCCCGGCGCACAAAAGTACCGCCCCCATGCTCGCCGCCATGCCCATGCAGGTCGTCGAGACATCAGAGCGGATCATCTGCATCGTGTCGTACATCGCGAGGCCCGCGTAGACTTCGCCGCCAGGGCTGTTGATGTAGACCTTGATCTCGCGTTCCGGGTCCTCGTATTCGAGAAAGAGGAGTTGGGCGATGAAGACATTCGCCACTTGCGCGTCAATCGGCGTGCCGACGAAGACGATGCGATCCCGCAGCAGGCGGGAATAAATGTCCCACGAGCGTTCGCCGCGATTCGTGCTCTCGACGACTGCCGGAATAATGTTGTTGATGTCGAATCCTGATTGTATCTGCATCGTTGATTCCTTCCCATCGGTATAACGGGCGGATGTGGCCAATGTTACGCGGGTTTCGGCGTTTCATCGGCATTGGCTGGCGCATCGGTTGCGGGCGTTGCCCCGCCCTCTGTCATTGTACCAGCATTCTCCGCCGCTGTGGCATCATCAGACAGCGAGATTTCTGTATCAACGGCGCCGGAAGCCGCCGCATCGGCCGTCGCCTGCGGCTCCGCAGTGGCATGTTCGTCCGCCGCAACGGCAGCCGCGTCGGCGGTGGCCTCAGCAGGATCGCCCGCCGGCTCCGCTTCCGCACCGTCCGTATCGGCTTCATCCTTCACCGGCAGGAGATACGCGCTCTCAGGAGAATCATCAATGATACCCTGCCCTTCGGTCGCGATCGCGACGACGCGGTCGAGCAACTTGCGCTCCCGCAAGTCTTCCGTAATCAACTCGACGGTGCGCTCGTCATCGAGAACGTCGTGCGCCATGCCGAGGCGATGCACTTCTTCATGCACCTCCTCCGGCGTCACGTCCATGTCCTCCTGCCTGGCAATCTCGCGCAGGATGAGCGTATTGCGCAGGCGGCGTTCGGACTCCGGCTTGATTCGTTCGAGGAAGTTGTTGATCGCATCGGTGTTCGTACCGAAGATTTCGTTGATATCAATGCCCATGCCGCCGATCTGTTGCAACTGCTGCATCGCGTCTTCGCGGGTCTGCTGGTCAATCAGCGCCGGGCCGACGTCCACCGTGGCAATCTCGTCGCGCAACTTCTCCATGATGCTCATGACGAGGGTGTTTCGCGCCTGCATCTCCTGCTGTTGCAGTAGGTTGCTGCGCACTTCGGCACGCAGTGCCGCCAGCGTCATCGCGCGGCCACCGAGCGAAGCGGCGAGTTCGTCATCGAGTGGGAGGAGTTCGCGCTCTTTCGCGCTCTGGACGGTGATGCGGTAGGCAAGGGTCTTGCCGAGCAGCGTCTCTGGGATTGGACGCTCGTCGCCCTCGGCGTTCGTCTCCGGGAAGGTCACGGTTTTTTCGACCGGCTCGCCGACCGTCGCGCCGAGGATCAGGTCGCGAATTTGCGGCAGGAGGTTGTCCCGGCCAAGCACGAAGGTCGCGTCCGTCGTCGGCTCATCGAAGGGTTCATCGCCCTCGAAGGCCGCAATATCCACGACCACCTCATCGCCCTCCTGCACCGGGCGGGGCGAGGGCGGATCAACCCACGGGCTATTGTCTTCCCGCAGGCGCTCGATGTACGCGTCCACATCCGCGTCAGTGACGGAGATATGCTCCGGTTCGACGCGAACATTCTCGTAGCCGGCAACCTCGGCCGTCGGCGCGATCTCCACCTCGACGCGGAAGGAGAGCGGCTCGGCGGCGAGCATCTCGACCGACGGACGGGTAACGGGCGTAATATCCTCCTGTTCGAGCGCCTGCCGATAGAGATCATCCATCAGCGTGTTGTTCGCCTCGTCTACGATCATCGCGCGGCCAACGTGCCGTTCGACGAGCGTGCGCGGCGCTTTGCCCCGGCGGAAACCGGGCACGGTGACGCGCTGCGCAAGCCGTTTCGTCGCCTTATCTATCGCGGTCGTAAACTCGTCCTCGTCGGAGATGATTTCAAGCCGGACCTGGCTTGCCGGGAGGCGCTCGGCGGTGAGTTTCACAGTGTAACCCGTCCCCTTCTTCGCAGATGAACAGTGGCATCAACAAACGATCAGTGGTCTCATGCCACCGCGCCGACGATGATAGCGCGGCACGCTGCCTGCTCGCAAGTCATGCCGTTCCAAACGCGCGAACGGCGGGGCGTCGCCACCCGCGCCGTTCGCTTTTCTCATCGCATGATCCCGGCTTACTTCTCGATCGGCACGCGGACGACATTGCCCCATTCCGTCCACGAGCCATCATAGTTACGGACATTCTTGTAGCCGAGCAGTTCATGGAGCACAAACCAGGTATGGCTGGATCGCTCCCCGATGCGGCAGTAGGCAATCACGTCCTTGTCCGGCGTAATCCCCTGCCCCTCGTAGAGGGCGCGCAATTCGGGGATCGGCTTGAAGGTGCCATCCTCCGCGACCGCCTTCGCCCAGGGGATATTCTTCGCGCCGGGAATATGCCCGCCACGCAGCGCGCCCTCCTGCGGGTAGGCCGGCATATGCATGAGTTCACCGGAGAACTCTTGCGGCGAGCGCACATCCACCAGCGGCCCCTGCGGCTTCTCGCCGTGCCCGCCATTCGTGTAATCAATGAAGGAGAGCACTTCGTCGCGCAACGCGCGGTACTCCGGGTGATACGTGCCCGGCGTGTACTGCGTCGCGGGATAACTCGCCGCATCGCGCGTGTACGCGCGCCCTTCGGCCTCCCACTTCGCGCGTCCGCCATCCATGATCTTCAGGTTCGGGTGGCCGTTCAATTTGAAGAACCAATAGGCGTACGCTGCCCACCAGTTGTTCTTGTCTCCATAGAAGACGACGGTCGTGTCGTTCGCGATCCCATTGCGGCTCATTAACTGGGCGAACTGCGCCGGGCTGATGAAGTCCCGCACCAGTGGGTCCTGTAGATCCGCCGTCCAGTCAACTTTGACGGCGCCGGGGATATGCCCGATCTCATAGAGCAGAATATCCTCATCGCTCTCAACGAGGCGAATATGCGGATCGTTGAGATGATCCGCCACCCACGCGGTCGAGACCAGTACATCCGTCGCAGGGGTTGTCACTGTTGCCGTCATAGATGTTCTCCTTACGTTTGTGCAAGATGGTGACGAAGTTACGCAACAAACTCAACAACCAGGAGGATAGGCAATCTCGCGCTCTTCGTCAACCCGGTCGCCACTTTTGCAACCCAAATGGAGCATAATGCCAGGTCGCGCCAGCGTCAAGGCGATGGCGCCGCATCGGTCATCTCCGGGGTAGCATTGAGAGACTGTTTTCTCGCCTCGTCGCGATACTTCCTGACTGCTGACTTGATCGTCCCAAGTGCGAGCGTCGCGCAGCGTGGCCGGGTCGCCATAACCTCGCGCCCGAAGGTATCGGTGATGATGTCGTAGTCCATCGCCTCAACCTCGGCGAGCGTCTTCCCTTTCAACCGGCTGGTCATGAACGACGCGCCCGCCTGGCTGATCGTGCAGCCCTCACCGACATAGGAAATATCCGTAATCCGGTCGTCATCAACGTTGAGGTAGACCGTCACAATGTCGCCGCAGCCGGGATTGCCGCCGGATGCTTCCACGGTAGGATTATCCATCGCATGGTTATTGCGTGGCTTCTCGCGGTGGTCGAGGATAAATGCCATGAAATCCTCACGGCTCATTTGCGGGCGTTCTGGCATCGCTGCTCACTGCTCCTCACTGAGGGTACGCGCCTGCTGGAATGGCGCGAAGGATAACGGTTCTGCACCGTATAACAACAGGCGGGCGGGCGGCATTCCATTGCCGCGCGCCGGTCGCGATGGAATGCCGGGCGGTCGCCCTGAAAGGACACCCAGATGCTATAGTGCAGCGGTCATGGATGCAGTAAACAGCAACAAGGAGGACGACATGGAGAACTTCGGCATCTTCGACCCGCGTCTGGTGCAGCGCGTGAAAGAGGAATGGCAGCGCGCATCGGCGGAGGTACGCCGGACGACCGCACCGATCCGCGATGAAGCGGAACGCATCTTCGACGGCGTCTTCCGCGCGCCCGCCACCGGCCCGGCCACGCCGCTTGACGCCTGCGACTGGCAGCGCGTCGGGGACGACGAAGAGGCGCTGCGCGGACGGTTGGAGCGGATTATCGCCGATATGACAGTGGTGCGACGGCAGACCGTGACGCTCGACGACCCCGGCAGCGCGTCGGCAATGTTCACCGTGCGGGTAGTGCTGACGGACGACACGATCTGGCAGGCGCGCATTCCGGCCACCGCGCTCGCGCGGGCGACGGAGGCGGAGATACGGCTATGGGCGTTGCGACTCGTCGGGAAGGTGCGCGAATAGTATCCAATACAGCAAGAAAAACGGCAGAAAAATGGAGCGGAAGACGAGATTCGAACTCGCGACCTTCTCCTTGGCAAGGAGATGCTCTACCGCTGAGCTACTTCCGCTCAAATTGATTTGTTGGTGGGGAAGGAGAGACTCGAACTCTCACGCCTTGCGGCACATGATCCTAAGTCATGCTCGTCTGCCAGTTCCGACACTCCCCCGGCTGGCGTTTCCTCACCGCGCTGATCCTACCAAAGGGGTACGTGGTCGTCAATAGCCGCGCAACCCTTCCACTGTCTGAATCAGCGCGGTCGCGCCATCCTCCCAGCGGAAACGCGCGCGTACCTCCGCCTGAGCGCGGACGGCGCATGCGCGCGCGGCGTCCGGATGCGTCAGCACCTCGTTCAACGCCTGAGCGATCAGCGCGACATCAGTCGGCACGATCCAGCCGTTTTCGCCGATAATGCCGGGTGGCCCACCCTCATCCACCGTGACAACCGGCACGCCGCTCCACGC
>JALYUS010000201.1 GCA_030853625.1 Chloroflexota bacterium | reverse complement strand
CGCCAGGGGAGACTACATCACCATGGCACCCGGGGGCCGCTTGGCGACGCGCCGTCCGGTGTGCGACGCAGTGTCCAGTTGTGGTCTACCTCAGATTGACATATCCGCGCCTGCCACGCACGTCTCGTGTTAAGCAACGACGCGCGTCGCGGTCGAGTATAATGAGCATGGGTTCTGGGGGCGCTTATTGAAACAATGCCAACATCACAAAGACATAAAGGACATATTTTGCACAAACAAGCCCAACGCTGGGTTACAGCCGACCGACGGATCATTGCGATTTTACAGGTTGCAGTATGCTGACAGCCGTACCGACCTATCGAACCTGTATTCTCAGCCGACGGCTGAACCTTGGCCGTTGGGCAGATGCAAGCAGAAGGATAGAGCCGTGATCCTCCCGAAAGACCGCGACCCTCGCTTCATCACCATCCGCCGCGGGGGGACGCTCACGGACTCCGACCATCGACTCCTGGCCTTGTGGGCTGCCGCGTGCGCAGAGCACGTTCTGCACCTTTTCGAGTCGGTGCAGCCCTCGGACCTGCGGCCCCGTCTGGCGATCGAGCAAATTCGGACATGGGCGCGAGGCGAGATCACGATGTCCCAGTCCCGCGCGGCGGGTGGCCATGCCATGGCAGCGGCAAGAGAGTTGAGCGGAGCCGCTCGGCACGCCGCATATGCTGCCGGCCAGGCGGCGGTGGTTGCGCATGTCGCCGCGCACGAGCTCGGAGCGGCGGCCTACGCGATCAAGGCAGCGCGTGCAGCCGCTTCTGAAGGCGAGGGTGAGAGTTCCGGGCGGCTCGAGTGCCGATGGCAGCGCGAACAGCTCCCTGACACGATCCGCAAGCTGGTCCTGGATGATCAGCGGTTGCGAAACGCCATCTGCTGGTCGGTGTTCGACTGCTGATAGGACTGAGCGCATATCGGCACTGCCATGCGCTAATCGATACGTGCATTGTCAGCCACCAGCGCAAAAACGCTTCTTTACGCTACAACCCCGAACGCTGTTCGACGTCGCCGGTTTTGCCATCGAATCGAGTTCATTTACTCATCTCGTTTTCAAAACGTCATCTTGTGTTTGCATTGCTGAGTTCTGAGACGCCTCAAACACCACGGCCTCGTAGTATGGTGGACACTTCCCCTGCGAGGTACAGGCCGCGCAGTTCATCATCCTGACCGGACCCCGAAAAAGTGTCCGGTGATGATGAGCGGGCTGTGCTACAATCCTCCCTTGTTGCTGATCGGTGGTGGTGAGCATCATGTTCGAGGGGGATACGGGATCATGAGTGAGCGGCGGAAGTACCGGGGCGTCATCAGGGTCGCGGCGGTTCCGCTTCGGTTTTGACAGAAACACCCTCTGCTGCTGCTCTTTTCAGTACGCGTTCCAAAGAAGTGCTTGCGATGTATCGTCTGATATACTGAAGCCGTCACCGGGAAGGAACGAGCGATGAGCGCACAACCGCAATCCAACGAGATACATCAGGAGGTCGAGCGCGAACTTGTCCGTCGCCTCAACAGGGCGGAGGCCGAGCATAAGCCCGCTGAAGTCGAGATCGCCGGGAACCGCTATCACCTCGTGCCAGTTGACGACGATATCCAGACGACGAATGATCCAGCCAGGAACTACGATCCACAGAAGGCGCTTGCCGCAGTTGAGGCCGGTTTTGGTGCGTTCAAAACGATGGATGTTGAGGCGTTCCTTGCAGAGATTCTTGAGGAACGGGAACAAGACACGCCGGGACACTCTTTCTAACGATGCGCTACTTGCTTGATACCACCGTCCTGATCCCCTACTTTGCCGGAAACCAAAACGTAGATTCGCTCATCAAGCAACTGCTCCCTGACGGGGTAGCAGTCAGCATCCTCTCTTACCTTGAGGCATATCAAGGCGCGATTGAAGAGGCCAACCCGGAAGCGGCAAAGCGGCAGTTCAACGCCTTTTTCCATGGCGTTCCGGTTTTGGCAGTGTCCCCGGTCGTGGCACAGCGCTGTGCGGAGATTCGCTCGTATCTCAAGAGCCAGGGTAAGAACCCAAGGAAACGCGCCTTTGACCTCGTGATCGCGGCCACGGCGCTTGAACACGGCTTGGAAGTCGTCACCCACAACACGAAGGATTTTGACGACATTCCGAACCTCGTGCGGTATCATATCTAGCCATTCCGCTGCGCTATATATTTCTTTTTCAGAAATCATATATTGCACGGTCCGATCAATGCTCCCTGATCTAACCACCGAAAAAGTGTCCGCTGATAATGAGCGGGCTGTGCTACAATCCTCCCTTGTTGCTGATGGCTGATGGGTGCGTAGCATGTTCAAGGGGGATACGGGATCATGAGTGAGCGGCGGATGGGGCAGCAGGCGCTGGATTACCGGCGGAAGTACCGGGGCGTGATTGGGGTCGAGAGCAAGATACCGGTGCGGGATGCCTCGGTGCTCTCCCTTGTCTACACGCCCGGCGTGGCCGAGCCGTGCCTGGAGATTGCTCGCGATGCCGAGCGTTCCTTCGACCTGACGATGCGCGGCAACACCGTCGCCATCATCACCGACGGCACGGGTCTGACGGGCGGGCCTGAGCCGCAGCCGGAGGCGGCGCTGCCGCTGATGGAGGCGAAATCCGTCATCTTCAAGACCTTCGCGGGGATTGACGCCTTCCCGATCGCCCTCAACACGAGCGACATCAGCCGCGTCGTTCAGACCGTCAACGCGATGACGCCGACCTTCGGCGCGATCTGTCTCGACACGATGGCCGCGCCGCATTCGTTCTCCGTCGCCGATCATCTCGAAAAGGCGGCGACCGTGCCGGTCTTCGCCAACGGCCATCACGGCACCGGCGTGCTCGTCTATGCCGCGCTGGTCAATGCCTTGAAGGTCGTCGGCAAGTCATTGGAGCGCTGTCGGATCGTCATTAATGGTGCGGGTGTCGCGGGGATCGGTGTAGCGCGGCTGCTGCGGCGGATGGGCGCGCACGATTTGGTTGTCTGCGACCGCGCGGGGGCGATCTACTCCTACCGCGAGGAGCGGATGAACTGGGCGAAGGCGTATCTCGCCAAGGAGACGAACCCCGAAAACCGGGTGGGCATGCTTGCGGATGTCATCAAGGGCGCGGATGTCTTCATCGGCCTCTCCGCCGGCAATACGCTGACGGGCGAGATGGTCGCGACGATGGCGAAGGATGCGATTGTCTTCGCCCTCGCCGTGCCGACGCCGGAAATTGACCCGATCGTCGCGCGGGAAGCGGGCGCGAAGATCGTCGCCACCGGCCGCAGCGATTACACGAACCAACTCGATGTCGCGCTCGTCTTCCCCGGCTTTTTCCGCGGCCTCCTCGATTGCCGCGCCCGCAATATCCGCCTGCGCACCCTCCGCTACGCCGCCGAGGCGCTGGCCGGGCTGGTCGCGCCGGACGAATTGCACGCCGATCACATCGTCCCCGCCATCTTCGACTTCCGCGTCGCCCCGGCCGTCGCGGCGGCCGTCGCGCGGGCGACAAACGAGGCGATGGAGGCCCGCCTGCGCGCTGATCCCGATGAGGTCGCCGAGCGGACATTGCGCTACTGCTACGAGGGGCGGCTGATGGAGAACCATCGCCCGCACCACCGCGAGATGACCTTCCGCGAGGAGGCGATTGACCTGCGCGAGCGGTACGGGGGTGTGCTCGCCGTGCGCTCGAAGATCCCAATCCGCGACCAGCATATGTTGAACATGCTCTATGTCCCGCCCGCTGCGCTCGCCCCGGCAGAGGAAATCCGCGCCAATCCGATGAGCGTCTACGACCTGACGGCGAAGGGCAACCTCGTCGCCATCGTCACGGATGGTTCCGCCGTGCTCGGATTGGGAGACATCGGGCCGCGCGCCGCCTTGCCGGTGATGGAGGGCAAGGCGGTGCTCTTCCAGACATTGGCGGGCGTCGAGGCATTCCCGATCTGCCTCGCCGCGCGGCAAGTGGATGAGATCGTGGACATCGTCAAGGCGATTGCTCCGACCTTCGGCGGCATCAATCTGGAGGATATCGCCGCGCCGCGCTGCTTCGAGATCGAGCGGCGGCTGAAGGAGGAACTCGACATCCCCGTTTTCCACGACGACCAGCACGGCACGGCGGTCGTCACGCTTGCCGCGCTGATCAACGCGTTGCGCCTCGTGGACAAAAAGATCGAGGATGTCCGCATTATTATGAACGGTGCGGGTGCGGCGGGCATCGCCGTCACCGATCTACTGATGCTGGCGGGCGCGAAGAATGTCGTGCTCTGCGACACGCGCGGCGCACTGGCGCGTGGGCGGGCGGGGATGAACTCCTTCAAAGACGAGATCGCGGCGCGGACGAATCCCCAGCGGCTGGACGGCTCCCTCGCCGATGTGCTGGAGGGTGCGGATGTCTTCATCGGTGTCTCCGCACCGGGCTGCGTGACGGTCGAGATGGTGCAATCCATGGCGCCCGGCGCGATCGTCTTCGCGCTGTCCAACCCGGTGCCGGAGATCGCCCCCGATGCTGCTCGTGCCGGTGGCGCGGCGGTAATCGCGACGGGCCGCAGCGATTATCCAAACCAGGTGAACAATTCCGTTGCCTTCCCCGGCATCTTCCGGGGCGCGCTCGATGTCCGGGCGCGCGGCATCAACGACGCGATGAAGATCGCGGCGGCGGAGGCGATTGCCGCCCTCGTCACCGAGAGCGAACTGCGCCCCGACTACATCCTGCCGAAGAGTCTCGATCTGCGCGTTCCCTCCAAAGTGGCGGCGGCCGTCGCCCGCGTCGCGATGGAGACGGGCATGGCCCGCATCACCGTAGACGCCCAGCGCGTCGAGCAGAACACCCGTGACCTGATCTACGAGGGCTTGATCGCGGCGGTGTAAGGAAAGTGACGAGCAATGAGCAATGAGCAGGATCGTGCCCCTCATTACTCATTGCTCTCGCCAGGCAATCTATCCGCTTCCCGTCAGTGTTTGCCAGAGGAAGATAGCGACCGCGACGCTGACGACCGCCGTCACCAGCCAGCCACCCCACATCAGACCCCTGCCAATCCGGTGTTCTTTCATCACTTTTGCATCCCGCGCCGTCACCATCAGGATCGCGAGTGTGACCGGTGTCGCGATCCCGCCGGCAAGTGAACTGGCGAAGAGCAACTGAATCGGCCCGACGCCGAGCAGCGTGATACCGCCGCCGATCACGAGGCTGGCAATCAGCGCGCCATAGAATGACCGTGCCTGCCCGAAATGACTATCGAGGCTCGCGCGCCACCCGAACGCCTCCGCCATCACGTACGCACTCGTCGCGGCGAGTACCGGCAGCGCGAGAACCGCCGATGCCAGCAAACCGACCCCGAAGATCACGGAGGCGAAGCGGCCCGCCAGCGGCGCGAGGGCATTCGCCGCGTCCTGTGCGGTCTGCACCTGCTGATGATGGACGCCGAGCGTCGCGCCCGTCCCAATGACGATGAACCAGAAGATCACCCCGGCGGCGATCATCCCGGACGCGGCATCCACCTGCACGAGGCCGAGGCGGCGGATCGGCGGGCGTTCCTCCGCCTCCTGGATCGTCTCCCAAACGTAGGCGTAACTGGTAAGCGTCGTACCGAGCAAGGCGAGCGCCCCCGCGACATAGGCCGACGAGAGGCTGAGGTGGGGGATGAATGTATCCCGCAGCACCGCGCTCCACTGCGGGCGGGCGACAAACGCCGTGATGATGTAGGCGACAAAGACGAGCAAAACATACTTCAGCACCCGCTCCAGTGCATGATAGTTGCCCCGGATCAGGAGGAATGCGACGCTGAACCCAAACGGCACAATGAACCAGCGATAGGAGAGACCCGTGAGGAGACTGAGCGCGGCGCTGCCCCCTTCGAGGTCGGCGGCGAGCGTGATGAGGTTGACGGCGAGGACGAGGAGGAGCACGAGGAATGCCCACGCCTTGCCGTAGCGATGGCGCACGACATCTTCCAGGCCGCCGCGGGCGACGACGCCGACCGTCGCGCTGACGACCTGGATGATGACGAGCATCGGGATGACGAGGATGACGAGCCATGAGAGGCGGTAGATCGTCGTCGCGCCGATCACCGAGAGCGAGGCAACGGTGGTTGGGTCATTGTCGGAGGCGCCCGCGACGAGACCGGGGCCGAGCGCCTTGAGAATGGCACGGGGATTACGCCCCTCCTGATCCCCCGCCGATGGCGTGCTCGCTACATAATTGGGATCGGAATCGGGCATCGGGTCAATCCCTTCCGTGTGCTGACCACGATTGCTCATGCATCACATACCATCGCACATCGCGGGTCGAATGCACGTTGCGCGCCACGCCATACTGAATTGCGGGATACGTGCGTGCATTCACAGTACATGGTCAGAGTAACCGGAACAGTGTGTCGTCCAGATAGGCGACGGCTGCCGTTTGCCCCTCGGCGGGCAACATGCCGAACGAGAGGGGCGGCGTTGTCGCACTGCCCGATCGTTCGCCGCCAGTTGGGGAATGGAAGGTGAAGGTAATCGTGGCGCGCGGCAATGGCAGGAGGCGACGGCGATAGGCAACGGAAACGATGCGCGCGTCGAGGATGCGCCCCGCGCGTGCGAATCGCCGGTCGCGCAGTGTGCCGCCGATGCCGGGTACGAGCAAGGCCAGCGGAAGCGCCGCGAG
>JALYUS010000195.1 GCA_030853625.1 Chloroflexota bacterium | reverse complement strand
ACGACGCTGCACGCGGTCGCGGGCGCGACCGAGCGGCGATTGCCGGGCGCGATGGAGGTCCCGATCGAGCAGGTATCCTCGGACCCCGGTCAACCCCGACAGGATTGGGAGCACAACGGTGGTGCACGACGCGTGAATGAACTTACCGAGAGTGTCCGCGAATTCGGCATCTTGCAACCGCTGGTGGTGCGCGAGGACGGCACCATCGGCGACGGTCGCCAACGCTACCTGATCATCGCCGGCGGTCGTCGGTATACTGCCGCACTGCGGGCGGGCCTGGCGACCGTCCCCGTCGTCGCGCGTGGTGAGGAATCCTCGCGCGTCCGTATCCTCCAGCTGGTTGAGAACCTCCAGCGCCAGGATCTCAGTCCCATCGATGAGGCCCGCGCGTATCAGGAGTTGATCGACCTCGAGAAGCTGTCGCCGCCGATGATCGCGGCGCGGCTGCATCTCTCGGCGCAGCATGTACGAGACCGGCTCCGGGTTCTTAGCGATCAGGTGCTCTCCGATGCGGTCGAACGGCAACAGCTCTCTGCCACCGCCGCACGGGACATTATGCAGTTGCCGGACGATGAATACATGGCTTTCCGGGCACGCGTGCTGAACGGTGAAGCCATCCAATCGAGCGATGTGGCCACGGCACGCGGACGCCTCTCCGCCGCCGGCATCGTAAATCCGCGTCGCAAAGCGGCACAAGCCAAAAAACAAACGTCGTTTGTTCCTGAGGATGCTGATGAATCGTCGATCCGTGCCTCAGAAGCCACACCGTCAACGGTACAAATAGGAGCTGCGGAGGAGGGTGCTGGCCTCAAGACGACCGTAAATACGTATCCACGCAACGTCGAGGAAGGGGAGCAGTGCAAAGCCTCGGACGAATTGGCGTCTTCGGCCGACAGTATCGCACTGCTCATCGAGAGTGCCTTGCGAGGTGCGCGGCGCGCTGAAATCATCGCGAAGATCACCAGCCAAGAAGATAGCGATGTGATGGAGGAATGGTGGCTCCTCGTCTACCGGCACCTCCGTGGGCGCTTGTTGACGACATAGCAAATTCTCGCCCTCTCCTCATGCACATCGCGGTCGCGGAGCACACTTAGCCAAGACATACCGGTTCTTCCTGAGGAAGGATACTGGTGGCGAAGTCGGCCGCAATCATGTGTCAAGCAGGTCGTGGCTTCGCCTGATACGCTGAGAAGATCGGTATGTGATCAGTGATGTGCAAGAAAACGGACGTTTGCTTGGGACTGCGCGACCGTGTCACACCTCCCTCGATTCCGACCGTGTCGATGCTACCAAAGCGTACCACAAACCTGGTCTGTGAAATCTATGTACCAGCAGCCCCTCCCGAGGTGAATTTCATGGTACACAGACAGAGACGAGTGGAGGCACCGCACCCATGCTGATCGGCTACGCCAGAGTTTCGACCACCGATCAGGACCTCAACCTTCAGACCGATGCGTTGCAGGACGCCGGACGCGAGCGTCTCTATACCGACACAGTCAGCGGCGCTAAAGTGGAAGAGCCGGGGCTGACCGCCGCGAGCGTCCCCCGGCCCGCATAGGAAGAGAGGCTGGCCAGCGCTTTGCCGGTGTGCTGAGAGAAGTAGCGGAAGAGGGGCACGACCTGCGCGCGATAGATTGCGGCGAAACTCGTCGGCGTGAGCGTGGTCGCCTGCGGCTCATCCGCGCCCGTCGGTCGTTGTGCCTCGTGCTTGGGTGTCTCCATCGCGCGCTCCCCCGACTCTCCCGCGACAACCTGATTCGCTACTCTCTTGGTCGCGAATGTCGGCAAAAGGTTACGGCGAAGGACGGACAAGGGAAGCAAAGGGGCAACCGGCTGCTTGCTCGCCGCCTTTCTGCGTCATCGCCTCATCACGCAAAGAATACGGCGATTCCCGTCGTACTTTGTGCCCTTCGAACGTATAAAGGGGTACGAGGCCAGCGCGCGGGCTGTCGTGGGAGCGAAGGGGGGGCGGTCGCATGGCGAAGAACGAGGATTCCTCCGATTGGGCGTTCGCCAATGTCTTCGCCGCGCATTGGCGTCGTTTCGTGCAGAGTGCCCGCGCGCCCCTCGGCTCCGCCGACGAGGCGGAGGACGCCGTCAGCACCGCCTTCACCCGCGCGTTCGCGCATCGCGCCTCCTTCGATGCCCGGCGTGCCTCGCTCCCGACGTGGGTGGCGGCGATCGTCCGCCACGAGGTGATCGACCGCTTGCGTCGCCGCGCGCGTCTCCCGATGGTGGGCCTCGCGGCGGCGGAGCGACTGGCGAGTGGCGAGGACGTTGCGGCAACGGTGGCGCAGCACGACGCACTCGCACAGGCGCTCGCCCGACTCCCCGCGCGGGATCGACAGGTGCTGGCGCTCCGCTTCGGGCAAGGATTGACGAACCGTGAGATCGCGCGATTGCTGAATGCGGATGAACGGACGGTGAGCGTGTGGGTCCTGCGCGCCCTCCGGCGCCTGAGACCGCTGATTGATACTGAGGAGTGTGCAGGATGAACCGAGCAGAAGAACGAGAAGCGCGCAATCTTGCCCACGCAATCGATGCCCGCCTCGCGGGGAGCGCGGTACCGGCCGATCGCCCCGAAGACCTCGATCCACTCATCGCACTGCTCGCCGCGCATCGATCGACGGTGCGGGCGGTGGCTCCCATGCTCCCCGTGTCGCCCCCTCGCCCCGTGCCGTCTCGCGGTATCCGCATGTCGCTCGTCGGCGGCATGGTCGTCGCGGCGCTGATCGTCTACGTCGCGGTTTGGAGCCTTGCAACGGTCTCCCGTAACCTGCCAGCATCTCGTACACCGCTCATGCTCACGCCCATCGCCTCGACCGTCGCCGGGATCGTGAGCGGCCCTCCGCCGACCCCGGCGGGGGCCCGGCCCGATACGGGTGCACAGGGATTCATCTCCGGCGACTGCCCG
>JALYUS010000147.1 GCA_030853625.1 Chloroflexota bacterium | reverse complement strand
GGGTGACTCAATGTGAATATCTGGGCGTTCCGCATAACGCCCCGATCTCGCGGAGGCTCGCTCCCCTTCCTCGCGGGAAGGGGCCGGGGGTTAGGTTTTTTGCCTTACATCATTGGCCTGACGGGGAATATTGCCTGCGGAAAGAGCACGGTGCGCGGGGTGCTCGCGGAGCATGGAGCGGCGACGCTCGATGCGGACGCGCTCGTCCACGATCTGTACATGCCGGGTGATCCGGTCTATCGCGCGGTCGTGACGGCGTTCGGGGCGGACATTCTCGGCATGGATGCGGAGATTGACCGGCGCGCGCTCGGCCGCAAGGTGTTCGGCGATCCCGCCGCGCTCGCCCGACTGGAAGGATTGACACACCCGGCGGTGATCGAGCGGACCTGGGCGTGGGTGGCGCGGCAAACGACGCCGGGCGTCGTCGTGGATGCCGTCAAGTTGATCGAGGCGGGGATCGCCGATGGGTGCGACGCCGTCTGGGTCGTCACCTGCCCATTGGCGGAAGAACGGCGGCGGCTGATGACCCGGCCCGGTATGAGCGCGGCGGAGGCTGATCGCCGCCTCGCCGCGCAAGCGCCTGAAGCAGCGAAAGTCGCCCGTGCCGATGTGGTGATTGATAACGGCGGCCCAATGGACGCGACGCACGCCCAGATTGATCGCGCGTGGGCGGCGATTCCGCAATGAGCATGGCGCCCGGCTACCCGATACCATCGAGGAAGCCCAGCACGTCCGCATTAAACTGCTCCGGCGTTTCCATGTTCGCCATATGCCCGACGCCGGGCAGGACAATCTTCCGCGCGCCGGGGATGCGCTGGGCGAGCGTATCTGCAACGACAAGGAAGTCCGGCATATCCCGCTCGCCGACCACGACGAGCGTGGGCGCGGCGATCTCGCCGAGGCGATCAATGGCGGGCGGTTCGGTATTCTGATGCGGGTCACCGCCCAGCCAATGTCGGCCGGAGTAATCCGCGACCATCGCTGCCAATAGCGCATCGAGGGCGGGCTGCTCCCGTGCGGGCGTGAAGAGGGCGACATCGAGCCATAATTGCTTCGCGGCATTGATGCTGGCGCTCCGTGCAGTTGGCCGGACGGAGCCATTCGCTGTCTTCCATGCCTCTGACCATTGATACCCGCCGATCACGGCATCAACGGGGATCAGCGCGCTCGTCATCGCGGGGTAGGCGAGCGCGAAGTTCACCGCGATACCGCCGCCCATCGAGAGGCCGATGATCGCGGCGTGCGGGATCGCGAGGTGGTCGAGGAGCGCGGCGAGGTCGTCGGCATGCGTGTATGGCGCGTCACCGAACGGCGCGGACTTGCCGAAGCCCCGCACGTCATAGCGAACAACGCGATGCCGCTCCGCGAACGGCGCGAACTGGTCGTCCCACATGCGGTTATCGAGCGAGAAGCCGTGAATCAGGGCAATCGGGGCGCCGGTCCCGGCGACCTCGTAGTACAGCCGCGTGCCGTTGACGTCCGCGACTCCCTGTTGCACGTCCATTGCTCCCTCCTGAACTATGCCGTGAAGGCGTCCCAGACGGCGCGCGAGATGTCCGCGAGGATACGCGCGCCGGCGATCGGGTCGGCCATATTGCGGGACATGACGGCGACCGCGTACGGCCCGCCGGATTCCGGCGGCGCATAGACAATACCGACATCGTTGCGGACACCGTGCAAACTGCCCGTTTTGTGCGCGATCTCGGTCTCTGCCGGAAGGAGAAGCGGCAGGATTGTATTGAACTTCTGGCGCTTGAGAATATCAATCATCGCATCGCACGCCGCGCGGGATGGATCGTCGCCCTGGTAGATGCGCGAGAGCAGCGTCACCATGTCCTGTGGCGTGCTGACATCGTTGTCATCGCCCACGCCGAGCGCCCAGCCACTGGCGTTGCGCGCGCCGGTGCGGAGGAGTTCGCGGTTCATATCATAGCTGTGCGCCGGGTTGCGCTCGTCCATTCCGACCATGTCGTAGAGCAGGGCGCGGATCGTCCGGGGCGTGCGGGTGTCGGTCATGCCGACCTCGATGGCGATCTGCTGGATAAACGCGCCGCCGAGCAGGTGATAGAGCATGTCGGTCGCTTGATTGTCCGAGACGGTAATCATCAGGGTCGCAAGGTCATGCACGGTGGGTTGCAGGCCGCCATCGAGGTCCTGCAAGACGCCCGATCCCGCCGTGCGATGCGCCGCTTCGAGCGTCATGCGTTGCTGGAGGTCGAGCGTGCCCGCCGCCGCTTTTCGGTAGAGAGCGAAGAGAATCGGCACCTTAACCGTGCTGGCGGTCGGGAACCGCCGCTCGGCGTTCACGGCGATCTCACGCCCCGATCCGAAGTGCCGCGCATAGACACCGACCGCAATTCCTTCGCCGGTGATCACCGAGATCAACGTTCGAATTTGCTCTTCCACATTCGTCAGATGCGTCATTATGCGCTCCTTTCAGTCGCAGTAGATAGTAGACAGTAGACAGTAGCCAGAAAATGTGATTGACCAACTGACTACCGACTACTGTCTACTGTCTACTCGTCATGCCCACGCGATACCGAGGTTGATGCGCTCGCGCTCGCGGAGGATACGCTCGCGGTCCATGTAGCGGCACAATGTCTGCACGAAGGCGGCATGGCTCCATGTGAGCGGCGAGACGGAGAGCGGTGCGCCCGTCTCCGGGTGCAGTTGTTCGGCGAGGACACCGCTGGCGAGGGCATGATCGGCGACCCAGTTCAGCAGTTGGAGCGGGCGTTCGAGGTCGTCCATCGTGCGCGCGGAGGCAATGTACCACTCGGCGAGCCAGAGCGTGCAGATGAACCACGGGTTGCCGGGGACCGTTTCGACATCGTGCCGTACCTGATGATAGTAGTCGTTGTGGTACCGCGCGACGCCGCCCACCGCTGTCTTGACCCAGAGTTGCTCCTCGATCGCGCGCATCGTCGCGACAATCGCGGGATCGTCCGGCGCGAACATCTCGAAGACAAAGAGCGCCGCCTGGCTCGCGTCGAGGGTCGGATCCTGCCGGAGCGTCCCGCTGGCGTCGTGCGAGACCATCCGCACGAACCGCTCGCGGTCAGGATCAATCATATGGGTGCGCACGGCCGCCTTCATCTCATCGGCGGCGGCGCGATAGGTCAGTGAGAGGTCGCGCTCATTGAACAGGTCGGTGAAGTTCGCCGCCGCCTGCAACCCGGCCCAGACGGTCGAGACGCCGAACGCCGTGACGCCGTACCGTTCCTCCCAGAGGTCGTGCGAGGGCTGCGGCAGGCCGGTGTTCGGATCGCTGTACGAGAGCAGGAAGTCCGCTGCCGTCTTGATAAGCCCACGGTACAGCGTGGCGACGAATTCGACATCGCGCGCCTTGCGGTAATGATGCCAGAGACCGGCGATGACGAGGCCGGTGCTGTCCTCCTGAATGGGCAATTGCATGCGCCCGGTCGCGTCCGCCCACGGATGCCATGAGGAGGCGAGGCGACCACGAGGCGTGTATTTGTGCAGGAAGTAGCCGTTCTTCTCCATGATACGCTGGCAAAACTCGTAGAAGCGGCGGGAGAGATGGCTGTAGCCTGCACTGTCGAGCGCCATACTGACGAGCGCGCCATCGCGCGGCCAGACGTACGAATACGTATCGGCGGAATCCTTCGTGATGTCGGAGTCGTTCGCCGCGACGATCGCGCCGCCCGCATCCGTCTGCGTGCGGATCGTGAGGAGCGACCGTTTATAGATGCGCTGCAAGCGCTCCGACAAGTTGCCGAAATCCGTCTCTTCCTTGTTGACCCACGAGCGCCAGAAATCCCGCGTCCGCGTGATAAAGGCTTCCGGCCCACGGCGCACGGTCTCGGTATTGAGCGTCTCCACCTCTTCGTGCGACATCCCCGCGATCAGCCAGTGGATGAAGAGACCGCTGCCGTTCGCGGGGATGTCAGTGTGATGCAGGGCGACCGTGCCATCAATTGCTCCCTGCGCGATCATGTTGCGACCGAGCACGCCGTCCTCGGCATCGCGCCACGTCCCCTCCGCGCCGCGTAATTCCTTGACGCCCGTCGCCCATGAAGTGATGCCGGGGATGCCGTTTGCCGTGCCGCCCGCGAGGAAGTAGCGGTCATCCTTGTAGAAAATGAGCGCATTGGTGAATGGATCGAAGTAAACCGTGTCGCCGACGCCGTTGCCGGAGATATGAAAGTCGTAGTGATAAAAGAGGCGCACTTCGCGCGGCTGATCGGCATGGTTCGTGACATGAAACCGGCGCACGAGGATCGGCCGGTTGAAGTCCACGGTATCCTGGCAGAAAAGCGTGACCCCAAGGCGCGGGTGATGCATCGTCACCTCGGTGATGAGCGTGTCCATACCGTATTCCATTCGGCGCTGCCAATCGCGATCCGTGAACCAGGCGAACTGGCCGTCCACCCAGATGCCGGTGCGGCACGGGCACCCCATCGTGTGATTTTCCTGCCCAACGTTCGGATAGTAGATGTCGCGGAGTTCATATGAGAGGTCAAAACCGATGAGCAGGCAGCCATTCCCGATTGGCAAATCGCGCGGCATACGAAATCGCCCTTTCTTCTCGTTTATCACGACGATTATTCGCTAAAGTGTGCGGCAGTATAACCAGGAAGTCAAGTACGTACGCGACATGTCCCTAACCCCCGGCCCTTCCCTCAAAGGGAAGGGGCGTGAGCCTCCGCAGGTCCGAATGGTACAGGAACGCCGCGGTATCGCGACGAGCCACCCCTTCCCTTCGAGGGAAGAGGGTGGGGGTTCGGTTTCCCTACACCGCGATACCGAGCACGAGCAGGAGCAGTTGAAATGCGACGGCGGCGAGCAGGGAGCCTGACCGAAGACGAAACCATGCCATCGTGAATCCGACTGCAACGCTGACGAGCACAAAAGAGATGAGGATTGTCGCCGGATTCGCGATACCGCTCGCGAGAAAGGTGAGCGTGTTCGCGATGGCGAGCGCAACACCATAGAGCGCGCCGGTAAGAAACGTCGCCTTCGTGGCGGACTGGCTGGCGAAGAGGCCGCGTTGCAGATAGCCGACAAATATGATCGCTCCCACCGCCTTTGCAAAGAGTGCGATGAAGAGGTACGGAATCGCGTAGAGGGCGGAGAACCGCCGCGCGATGATATTGAGTATCACCGAAAAGAGGAGTACCACGATAAAAACGGCGATGACTGCCAATGATCCCGTTACCCATCCGTCGCGCCGCTCACCGCTCGCCCGCTGCTCCCAGAGTACGAGGATGCTGATCGGATGCAGTTCGGTGGGTACATCGTGGAAGGCCACGCGCCAGTTGCGCAACAAAAGGAACAGCCCGATAAGACCGCCCGTCGCGATCGCGACAAAGTCGACTATCAACCGCAGTGTGCTACCGGCGCCGGCAACGCGGGCGAGCAGGTCAGCGATCGCGGGGATCAGTATCAGGATCGCGTACGGCACGAACGTCGTAACGAGTAGCGTCCGGGGGCTGATAAAAAGCGGCGCTGGCTCCGGTTCTGTCGCTGCGCGTTCCTCCGCTGCGAGGGCGTCAGTCTCGACGGTGTTTGTCTCATAAACCCCGGACTGCATCTCCGCGATGGTGCGCGGGACGACGGGTATGCGGGAGCGGTCGCTCACTTTGCGCGCGCCGGGGCGGGAACGGACATTGGCGGGGGCGGTATCCGTCTCAGGGGGCGCGGCGGGCATCGTCGCGCTCGACTCCGGCAGCATATCGTCGTCCGGCGCGGGTTGCGTTTCCGGCTCATCGCCGCGCTTCGCGTCAGGGCGCGCGGGCACGGTAGGGGCGAGATCGGCGAGGGGAGTGCGCGTGGCATCGGCTTTGGCACGGTCACGGCGGGAAGACAACGAATGCTCCTTTACTTGCGGTCCTTTCCGCTTCCTATCGTAGCATTCAGGATGGTGAATGTCACAGGGGTGCAGTCCATAACGGCAGGGCATCGCATAGTGCACTTGACGATCCCAGCGTATAATCGTATGGTCACTGTATGAGTATCCGAGTATATTGGGCGCTACTGCTGGCAGTCGCACTCATTGGCATTGTGGTGCGGTTCGTACATGGAAGCCCCCTGTTTTCACGGCGAGCCTTGCGTCTCCATCACGTCGAACGTGCTGTAGCGATAGCGGCATTGCTCGCGCTTGGCTTTCACTGCGCCGCGATGTTCTTTTCTCCGGTCGTAGATGCCATTCCGGGTCTTCAGGGGCCTGCGAGCGCGATTCGCGCGCTCGGTCCCGTCAGCCAAATTGCGTATTGGGCGCCCGCAGCGATTGTCGTCATCGCCCTCCGTCGCGTCTGGTTGCCGGCAATTGCCGCCGAGTCTGCGACGCTCCTCGTTGTCGGTATTACCATGTTCGGGCCATTCGCATTGGCGATCCACCTCGCGGCCATCGCTGCCGCCATCGTGGTGACGGTCTCTGTTGGCGTTGCCCTTGTGTGCCCGGGATCAGCCCGCCCTGAACCCGCGTGAGCATTGATTGGTCGTGAGACGAACTTGACTCGCACATGGACGATGACGACGTTGCGCCATACAATGCAGATATGGACGAGCAGCGATTGACCCATTTCGATGCGAGTGGCCGGGCGCGCATGGTGGATGTTGGCGCGAAGGCGGAGACGGAACGCGTCGCGGTGGCGCGTGGCAGCGTGGTAATGCAGCCCGAGACGCTGCGCTTGATTCTGGAAGGCCGAGCGAAGAAGGGCGACGTACTCGCCGTCGCGCAGGTCGCCGGAATCATGGCGGCGAAGCGGACGCACGAACTGATTCCGATGTGCCATCCGCTCCTGCTCACCGGCATCGAAGTCGCGTTTGAAGCGGATGAGACGACGAGTGCGCTGCACCTCACCGCGACCGTGCGGACCTACGGCAAGACGGGTGTGGAGATGGAAGCGCTCACGGCCGTCAGCGTCGCCGCCCTGACCGTCTATGACATGGTCAAAGCGGTTGATCGGGGCATGACGATCACGGATGTCCGGCTTGCTGAGAAGCATGGCGGCAAGAGCGGCGATTTCATCCACCCCGACGAGGCCACGCGCTAAACAATCCACGCGTCCGTGCATCGCCTTGCGCCAGCGGGCCATTCACCCCTATACTGACGCACGCACGGCGATGCGCCGCGATTGACAGAGTAGGGAAGAGGCATGGCGGCACGCACACCGAAAGCACCGAATAAAGCGCCCGGCAAAATGGGGAGCGCGAAGAAGCCCACGCCCGCGCCGACCCGCGCGCAACTGAAGGCAATGGAGGCGCGGGCAGCGAGCGCGGCGCGGGCCACGGCCTTTGCCCGCGGCGACGATATGGAGGACGCGGCGAA
>JALYUS010000101.1 GCA_030853625.1 Chloroflexota bacterium | reverse complement strand
TTCATCGCATCGTCCTTCCGCTCATTGCGCGTTCGACAGGATGCTCCGTTGCCCCGCATGACAGGCTCGCTCATTCTGGGCCAATGTGCAACGGTACACTGACTCATCGGTGCTTTTAAGGATGGGGTGAGTCTTCTTGGCGGGTGTGGCAATGGACTGCAGTCATTCGATGCCCTCACCAAATCGGACGGTGATACGCGAGAACACCGGAGACACCAGCGTCTCTCCTGTTTTGCTTCTGCAATCGTGATCTTCGGTATCACCAAACGTGTCCATGAACCGGTACACTGCACGGCTCGTGCTACGCTTTTCTGCCCTCGCGTGTCGGTCGTCGCGCTTTGATGCGCTCACGCTACCCGGTGCGTGCCGTGAGGGCATCGAGGGTATCGGGCAGGCCGTCGGCGAATGATGGATAGCGCGGCGCCCATCCGAGAACGGCCTTCGCCTGGTCGTTGCCGATCCTGAACGAGGTGGTCAGAGAGGTCACGAGTGGGCCGCCAAG
This sequence comes from Chloroflexota bacterium, assembly GCA_030853625.1. GTDB lineage: Bacteria > Chloroflexota > Chloroflexia > Thermomicrobiales > JALYUS01 > JALYUS01. The sequence continues at coordinate 2,508 of JALYUS010000101.1, read as the reverse complement.
GATGAGTCCCATGAGCCACGGCGGGATCGTCCCGACACGTTTCTTGTCGAGGGCATCGGTGAGTTGATCGACGAGGGCACGGAGAGTGAGCGGCTGATCATCCATAATGTTGACCATCGTGCCGGCCGACGCCCGTTCTACCGCGAGGGCGAAGGCGATCGCGAGGTCATCGACATGGACACATGTCCAGTAATTCTCCCCCCGACCGATCACGCGCAGTTGTTTCTTGGCCAACTGATCCACGAACGATGATTTGAACAGGCCGCCCGGGCCGTACACGAATCCGGGGAGAAGAATCACGGCATCCAATCCGTCCTGACGGTGGCGGCGCAACAGTTCGGTGGTGAGTGCCGCATGTCCCTCACCAAGTGGAGAGGGCGTGAAGGGTGTCGCTTCGGTGATCCACTCGGCCCCGTGATCCCCGTAATTGAAGCAGCCGCTCGTATAGACGAATCGCTTCCCGTGCGCCAGACATACTTGCGCGAGGGCGAGCGACATCGTCTCGTCGGCGTGATTGATCCGTGCGACCGTCTTGCGCGTGAAGCGGCCCGCGACGCCGTACTGTGCGGCCTGGATAACGGCATCGACCGTCGGGACGAGCGGCAAGTACGTGTCCGGCGCCAGCATGTCGCCGACGACAATCCGTACGCCCTGCTCCTCGAGCCCGCGCGCTTTCGCACGGTCCCGCACGAGACCGACGACGGAATGGCCGCGCTGACGGAGGGCGCGGACGATCGCCCCGCCGACGAAGCCGGTCGCGCCGGTGACGAGTACTGATCGGGTCTGTGGCGTCGTTTCCATTCGATCATCCCTCCGATAAGTGGTGTCCCTTCCCACCGGCAATCATGCCGAAGCGGTAGTCATCTCCGCACGCTGACCGGAAATCCTGACTGACGCCGCAGACATGGTATGCTGCGGTCGTCACGCGGTGCGGTTCTTTGTCTCGGCAACACACCATTGAGCGATGTGGGCACGACGGACGATGTGCGTGCCAGTAAATGATTTGGTGGTCAGCATATCATGGATGCATCGCCCCGTCAACGATCACTACCGGCGAATCTCGCGCGACGCGTAACCTATCTTGCCTACCGGGTCGCTATCGCTGCGGGCCAGAAAGCGAATGCCGCGCTGGCGCCACTCGGTATTGACACACGGCATTACGCGATCCTCACCGCCCTCGGAACGGACACCATGCCGTCCCAGCAAACGATCGCGGCGACCCTCGGTATCGACCGGGCGACCGTGGTCGCGCTCGTCGATGATCTCGAGCAGCGCAGCTTGGTCCGGCGGGCACCCAGCCGCGAGGACCGGCGGGCGAACACGATCGAACTGACGGCGGCGGGGCGGGAGATCCTCGCTCGTGCCGACCACCTGATGGATGGATGCGAGGCATCGTTCATTGCCACGCTGCCAGCCCGCGAGCGAGAGCAGATCGCCGCCATTCTCTATGCGCTCTTTATCAAGAACGCGTGAGGGATGCGACGGACCGCGCCATTGCCACGGATGGAAGCGCCCTCCCCCGGGGCGGACGGCCCGCCGATGGCGATCATGGACAGGCTGGCCGCGCTGGTGGAGAGCAGCCTCGTCCGGGTCGAACGCGACGTCGACGGCCACACGCGCGTCGGGATGCTCGAGACGATCCGGGAGTTTGCCGAGGAGCAACTGGTCGCCAGCGGTGAGGAGGAGACCGGTTGTCGGCGCCACGCCGATGCGATGCTCGCGTGGACCGACCGGGCGGAGCGGGGCCTGCAGAGCGGGGAGCGAACAGCGTGGTCACGTGCGGCGCTGCGGATCGTCGGCAACCTCGACTGGTTCTGGGATGCCGTCGCGCGCGACCGGGAGGGATGGGCATGGAGCCAGGAGGCGTTGGCAAAGGCGGATGCGGATCGTGACGGGTGGGGGTACGCGTGGGCGTTGAATGCCGCGGGCGCGCTCGCCTGGAACATGGGCCTGTTCGCGCGCTCGGCCAACCTGCTCCGGGAGAGCGTGGCGCGCTTGCGGGCGCTCGGTGACCGGCGCAGCCTGGAGCAGGCGCTGCTGAACCTCGCGCTCACCGTGCTCTACCAAGAAGGCGCGCAAACAGCGGATGCATCCGTTTGTCCGGCGACGCATGGCACCGACGCAGCGGGTGGTGCATGCGCTCGAAGCGTGTCCGACGTGTGGGATGCCGCTGGCCGGTGGGTCGGTCAAACGGACGCGGGAAGTGATCGAGGTGCCGCGCGTGCCTGCGGTGGTGACGGAACACGTCTACCTCGAACGGTGCTGCCCGCATTGCCGCACGCGACACACCGCGACGGTGGATTTGACGGGCGACGTCGTCGGACGGCAGCGCTTCGGGGTAGCGTTGATCAGCCTGATTGCGACGCTGCGCGAGGGAGGGCGCCTGCCGGTGGCAACGATCCAATGGTATCTCAAGACCTTTCATGCGCTTTCGGTCAGTGTGGGAGCGATCATTGGGGCGCTTGAGCAGGTGGCACGAGCAGGCGCGGCGACGGTTGAGGCGATCCG
>JALYUS010000085.1 GCA_030853625.1 Chloroflexota bacterium | reverse complement strand
TGACGCCGGGAATCGCCGCCGTGTTCGCATAGCCATTCGCGACGGAGTTCTCCATCATCGCGCGCATCTGCACGGCGGTCTCGGCGCGGATCGGCTCCTTCCACACGGTCGGTGTGTGCTCGCTGGCGATCGTCCCGTCCGGTCGGCGAACAGAGGCGACAAGATACGGCTCCATCTCCTTGCCGTCGTTCGCCATGCAGGCCGCGACGAGCGCCATCTGGAGCGGTGTCGCGAGCAGTTGCCCTTGCCCGAACGCAGTCTGGGCGACTGCGGCGCCACTCTGAAGAAAGGCCGGATTGTCGCTCACACGGCTGGCGTTCGTACCGAGGTCGAAGGGAATCTGCTCGCCGAAACCAAATCGCTTCGTGTAATCACTGAGGAGCGGCCCGCCAAGCGTCTGCGCACCGACCTGCGCGTACACGACGTTGAGGGACCATTGATACCCCTCCTGGAGCGTCCATGACTGTTTACCCTCTTGCCCCTTCGGGATGTTCTGCTCCGTCAACTGGTATCCCTCGATGTTGTAGAAGCCGCGATCCTCGTATGTCGTGTCTGGTCGCGCTTTACCGGCATCAATCGCGGCGGCAGCGGTGATCGTCTTGAAGATCGAGCCGGGTGTATACAATCCTTGCGTCGGGCGCAGGACGAACGGCGAATTCGGGTTGTTCCGCAATGCATCCCAATACGCGCCGGGATCATTTCCCGGCACTGCCGCCAGCCCCGCCGGATCGAGGTGCGGGTTGGAGACCATCGCGAGCACTGCACCCGTCTTCGCGTCGAGCAGGACAATCGAGCCGTTCCGGTTGCCCAGCAGGTTCGTCGCCTGCTGCTGGAGCCCGGCGTTGAGTGTGAGGATCAGATCATTCCCTTGCGCGGGTTGATGCAGGAGCGACCATTCCAGCGCCTTCGCCGGATCGGCGTCGGTACGGCCGCTCAGTTGCGCGTTATAGGCGTATTCGAGATTGCTCGTCCCATACCGGACGGGATTGTAGTAGCCAACCAGATAGTCCGCGACCGGATCAGGGTAGGTACGCTGCACCGTCTTGTCGGACGCGACATTCCGCCCAACGATTTTCACGCCATCGGACGAGAAGACTTCACCACGCAACGCCTGCAATTGCGCGTCGAGGACGCGCGGGTTGCGCACGACGCCGAGCGGCGTATCCTCCGTACGAATCTGGGTCGCACCCGACGTGACGACTTGCGCGCGGACGAGTTGCATGCTGAGGAGCACGAACAACGTCAGGAGAATATGCGCCAGTTTCTGCGATGTCCGGTTGAAGAGCGGCTCATCGCGCGGCGCGCCACGCCAGAGCGCCACGGCAGTGAACGGCACGGCGAGCGCCATGCAGAGCAGCCAGAGATGATCGCTCTGCCCAATGATGCCAATGGCGATCACACCGATCAGCGCGAGCGCCGCGAAGAGCCGGATCGTACCCCGTTGGACGCGTGTCACGTCGGCACCTCCGGAATCGCGACGGCTCGGCCCGGTTTCATCGCGGAGATCGCGAGCAGCATGCCGACAATGATAAAATTCGACAGGAGCGAACTGCCGCCGTAGGAAATGAACGGCAGTGTGATACCTGTAAGCGGAAAAAGCCCCACCGTGCCTCCGATGATAATGAACGCCTGCAAGCCGAGCACCGCCGTCAGCCCCGCCGCGAGATAGCGGCTGAAATCGTCCACGGCATCGAGCGCGATGCGCATGCCGCGATAGACGAAGAAGAGATAGAAGATCAGCAGTGCGACGGTACCGAGCAAGCCCAATTCCTCCCCGATGGCGGAAAAGACGAAGTCGGTCTGCACGAGCGGGATGTTCGTCGGGTCGCCCAGCCCAAGACCGGAGCCAAAGATGCCGCCCGACGCCAGCGCGTACCGCGACTGGACAAGTTGCAACCCCGTTCCCTGACCGTGCGACCACGGATCAAGCCAGATCTGCACGCGCACCTGCACATGCGGGAAAATCCGGTAGAGCACATACGCGCCGATACAGAATGCGACCAACCCACCGAGCACGTAGCCGATCTTGCCGTTCGCGAGGTAGAGCATCGAGAGAAAGACGCCGAAGATCAGCAACCCTTGCCCCAGGTCTTTCTCCACGACGACGATCATCAGTGATAGACCCCAGAGCGTAATCATCGGCAGGAGATAAGGCAGCGGCGGCAAGCGGAGCCGCCCGATGACGTACGGCGCATTGAGCAGCTCGCGCTTCTCGCTTAAATAAGCCGCGAAGAAGATGACGAGAATGATCTTCAGCAGTTCAGCGGGTTGGAAGTAGAAGAATTTCAGGTTGAACCAGAGGCGCGCGCCGTTGATCTCCACCCCGAAAACCATCACGGCGGCGGTGAGGGCAATGCCGACGAGCGCCCACGAGTACTTGTAATCGCGGAGCAGCCGGAGATGCTGACGCTTCATGCCAATCGCAATCGAGGCCATCAGCGCGAGCGCGATCACCAGATAGACGAGTTGCTTCTCCCCCAGATGCGCGCTCGGCGCGACCGCCGGGCCGA
>JALYUS010000067.1 GCA_030853625.1 Chloroflexota bacterium | reverse complement strand
ACCTTGCGCCATGATCCGCTCTTGAAACTCGTCTGTGGCCGCTTGCCCGACACCGCTGCTCCCCTCGCCAGCCAGCCGACCTTCTCGCGCTTGGAGAATGCCGTCTCTTCCCGCGATTGCTACCGGATCGCGCAGGCCCTCGGCACGCTCTACCTGCGCGAGCGGGGCAGTGCCGGTATCCCGACCCGCATCCTGCTCGACCTCGACTCAACCGACGATCCGACGCATGGCAACCAGGAGGGGACGCGCTACCACGGCTACTACCGCCAGCATATGTATCATCCCCTGCTGATCTTCGATGGCGACACGGATCAGTTGATTACTGCGGTTCTCCGCCCCGGCAATGCCCATGCCGGAAAGGGCATCATCGCCGTCCTCAGACGGATCGTGCGGCAACTACGGGCGACCTTTCCGGGCGTCGTGATTGCGATTCGTGCCGACGCGGGCTTTGCCTTGCCCGCCCTCTATGACTACTGCGAGGCGGAAGCGATCGAACTGACCATTGCCCTCTTGCACAACAGCCGCCTCGCCAGCATCGCGAGCGGACTGCTGACCGCCGCCGTGCAGCAGTCCATCGTTGCCGGTGGAGAGAAGGTGCGCCGCTTTGCCGAGACCACCTACCAGGCAGGCAGTTGGTTGCGCCCGCGCCGGGTGGTTATCAAGGCAGAGGCGCAACGGCTGCCGAAGGGAACAATCGGCACCAACCTCCGGTTCGTCGTTACCAGTCGCGACGATCCACCCGAAGCACTTTACGATTGGTACACCGAGCGGGGTGGCACGGAAGGGTGGATCAAGGACTTCAAAAACTATCTGCGCTGTGACCGCCTCAGTTGCCACCGCTTCTGGGCGAACCAGTTCCGCCTCTTCCTCCATGCGGCGGCCTACTGGCTGCTGGACACCCTGCGCCGCAAGCTGGTGGCGGCAGGGGTGGCGCGGATGACGCTGGAAACGGTACGGCTGCGGGTGGTGAAGATCGGCGGGCGGGTGCGCCAGTGGTCGGAATGGGTGCGGCTTCATCTCGCCTCCAGCCATCCCGGTCAGGCACTCTGGCGCCTGCTTGCCGCCGCCTTCCCCCCTTTATGAATAATGCAGGTTAGGTCGCGCTGGATTGGAGATCGGCTGAATCGAGCCAGATCGTTAACGGGCCGACATTGACGATCGTGACGCGCATCTCCGCGCCGAACCGCCCCGTCTCAACATGCAGACCCTCTGCCCGCAGTGCGGTAATGACCTGTGTCACAAGGGGTTCGGCGATTGCGGGGAGCGCCGCGTGGACGAAACTGGGGCGTCGCCCCTTGCGGCAATCTGCATAGAGCGTGAACTGAGAAATGAGCAGAATCTCGCCGCCGACCTCGTGAATCGAGCGGTTGATTTTGCCCGCGTCGTCCTCAAAAATACGCAACGTCGCGATCTTTCGCGCGATCCGTTGCGCGTCGTCGGCTGTGTCAGTATCACCGACGCCGAGCAGCACAGTCATGCCGGGGCCAATTGCCCCGATCACCGCATCACCGACGCATACGTCGCTGCTGGCTACTCGCTGGATGAGGGCGCGCATGCTGGTGTTGCCTCCTCGGTGTGCCGCTGGATGAGTGCGACGACGTGCGCCGCGATCCCCTCGCCACGGCCTGTAAAACCAAGCCCTTCGCTTGTTTTGCCTTTGACGCTGACACACTCGATGCCGATGCCGACCGTTGCCGCGATACTCTCGCGCATCGCGGCAACATGCGGCAGCAGTTTCGGCGCTTCGCAGACCACCGTCGCGTCAATATTGAGTGCGGACCAGCCCGCTGCACGGAGATGGCCGACGGCGACGCGCAACAGCTGGCGGCTGTCCGCGTCTTTCCACGCCATGTCGGATGGCGGGAAATACGCGCCGATGTCTCCCAAAGCGGCTGCGCCGAGCAGAGCGTCCGTGATCGCATGGAGCAACACATCGGCATCGGAATGACCGAGTAATCCCATCGCAAATGGGATGGGTACACCACCGAGGATCAGCGGACGGTCAGGCACGAGGCGATGGACATCGTAGCCGATCCCGACCCGAAATGAAGGATCACTCATTGCACTGCCCCATCCTTGCGTTCAGTAGCGCGCGTGCCACGACGAGATCGTCCGGTTCCGTGATCTTGATATTCGTGCGGTCGCCACGTACCACGGCGACCGGATGACCGTACGCCTCGACGAGACCCGCTTCGTCGGTCGTCGGCTCAGAGCCGAGCATGTCTGACCAATCGAGGGCATCATGCAGCAGTTGCCACTGGAAGGCTTGCGGTGTCTGTGCGGCCCACAATGAGGCGCGATCCG
>JALYUS010000066.1 GCA_030853625.1 Chloroflexota bacterium | reverse complement strand
GCGAATGCGACGCCGACCGCGACGGTTGTACTGCCGCCGACTGCGACAGCACCACCCACGGCGACGATTACGCCGTATGCCGGTGCGCCACGGGCGACTCCCGCGTTCTATCCAACGCCGACAGCCGATAAGAACGAGACCCCGAAAGCGCCGGGAATCTTGCGAAATGCGAATTGGCCGTTCGGCACACCCGCTGTCGCGACCTTCGCCGTCCAGCCAAGCGTGGACGTGGACGTTGGCGCAATCGTCCTCACTGTCCCTGTCCCGGAAGGCGCAACGCTCACTTTCTATATCGCTATCCCGCCGCAGCGGGGCTATGCCGGTCGCGTCAGTTTTCCAGTTTCGCCGCGCGTGCAGATGCTCCAACCAGGCGATGCAATCCGCATCGTCGGTGTCGCGGCAGGCACGGTACGTGTGCCCGTGACGGAAGGCATTTATGTCGTCCCCAACGTCAATGGTCAGCGTTTCGCCCGCAACAACGAACCCCTCGCGGGTTGATGCGCACTTCGGAGCCGCCAAGAGAAACATTAAGCACAGAGATCACGAGACGATGGATAAGGACGGGCGACCACGCGGCACACGGCGGGCAGGCCGGTCAACGTCGTCTCGTCTGTCGGCACTCCATGCCACTCACTAACCACCAGAGCATCCCGGCGGTTCGATCAACGTTACTAACGATGGAGAAGCGTGAAGAGGACGACCCAGGCGATGGCGGCAACGAGCGCGCAACCGAGAGTGAGGAGGCGGGCGGCGAAGCGGTCGTAGCGGTAGACCGCCCACGCAAGCGCGGTGTTCGCGGTGAGGACGATGCCGACGATGAAGGGGATCGTCCATAACTCGCGCTTCTCGCCGATCCGGTTCGGCTGGCTCGATCCGGCGGGGCCGAAGTGCAAGGCGATTTGGTTCGGGAAGTGCGCGTACCGGAGCGCGATAAAGGCGATCATCGCGCCGACGAAGACGAGTGCAGCGAAGAGAAAGGCGAGCGCGGATCGGTCCGCGAGCAGTGAACCGACTCCGGCGTCCGGCGCGACAATCGCCCGGCGACTGCCGGTACTCGTCACTTCCGATGAATACGGTAGCGGTCCGCTGCGCCGCACCGGCCCCGGCTGCTCACCGATCCGTGGGATCGGCCCGCTAATATACGGGCTTTGTGGGATCGGGCCGGACGCCGCCACGGCGTACGATCCACTTTGGTAGACCGAATCGGCGGGCGGCGCGGGGAACGAACCACTCCGGCGATTATCCGAAGGAGCCGGAGGAATCGGGAGCGCGCCACTGCGGGAGGTCTGATCTGGCGTGACCGGGAAAGCACCGCTCGGCCGGGGCGGCTGCGTTGGGAATTGCCCCGAATACGGCCCGCGCGGTAGCGGTGGCGAGTTCGGCGCCGGTTCCTGCGCCGGGAACTGACCGGAATACGGCCCGCGCGGCGGGGCGCCGACAGCAGGTGGCATCCGCCACGACGACGTATCGCGCGGGTTTGCACCTTGTGTCGGGGGCGGGACAGGGCGGTGGTCGTCCCGATTCGCCTCGATACCCCCAGGAATCGGCCACCCGAAGCGATCGTACTGCGGCGCCGATTGCGGCGGAGTGGGCCGTGCCGGTGTACCGTACCCAGGCGGATAGGTGGTGTCGTCCTCCCACGGTTGAAGCGGGCGGTTCGCATCGGCACGCGGCGCGTCCGACGCAGGGGAATCACGGTGGACCGACGGCACGGCATCAGGGTCGGCGGTTTCGCCGACCACTTCGGCAGCGGTCGGCCCGGCTTCGTCGGAATATCGCGGCGTGTCTGGCGGCGATTCCTCACGGATGCCCGGTGGCAGCCCACTTCGCTCCGCATCGCGCGGTTCGGCGCTGTCGCCCTCGCGCGCCGGAATCCGCCAGCCGCTTTCCTTCCGGTCGTCAGGCCCCGTGGGTGGCATCAGTGCGTGGCCGCCGGTGTTCGCGCGCCCGCGTAGACGGGCGTACACCAGTCGCGGTGTTCCGGCAATTTGCCGCGCACGGCCTTGAAGAAGACCTCCTGCAACCGCCGCGTGATTGGCCCGACCGCGCCATCGCCGATCGGGCGATGATCCACGGAGGTGACGGGCGAAATCTGCGCACCAGTGCCGCACAAGAAGAGTTCGGAGACGCCGTAGAGTTCGCTGCGGTCAATTTGCCGCTCAATCACCGGAATATCGAGATCATGCGCCAGCGTGATGATCGAGGCGCGCGTGATGCCAACGAGGATATTGCCCGCACCGGGCGGCGTGACGAGTGCACCGTTGTCCACGACGAAGAGGTTTTCGGCGCTCCCCTCGGAGACATGCCCGTCACTGGAGAGCATGATTGCCTCATCGAAGCCGTTCAGTTCGGCCTCGGTGCGCGCGAGGGCGGAGTTAATGTAGATGCCGGTAATCTTGGCCCGTGCGGGCGCGGCGTTGTCCTCGATCCGGGTCCACGATGAGACGCACGCCTTCAAGCCCTTGTCGGTGTCGAGGTAATTGCCGAGCGGACGGGTGTAAATGGTCAGCGCGTCGGCATCAATGTTGACGCGCGGACCGAGTTCCATCGAGTCCTTGTAGGCGAGCGGGCGGACATAGATGTCGTAGCGCGCGTCATTGCGGCGCATCAGTTCGATGGTGAGGTCGCAGAGATCGTCCGCGCTCATCTTCAAATCAATCATCAGCGTGCGACAGGAGCGCAGAAGGCGCTCGTAATGCGCCTTCAGGTGGAAGAGGTAAA
>JALYUS010000057.1 GCA_030853625.1 Chloroflexota bacterium | reverse complement strand
GTTGGGATGCTATCTTGATCGAGAAACAGATGATCGATCCACCATCCGCCCGTGCCATCCGCTTCCGTATCGAGGTTGTGTCCGGAAGGTTCTGTAGATTCCTCCACGCCGAGACACTGATCACGACGGAGCTGTCACCCCCCTTCACGCGGCAAGAATCGGCCGCTTCTCCGCCGCGAGCCGTTCGAGCAGTTCAGCGGCGTACTCCGGTCCGGGTAGGGTCGCCATCGCCTCCCGCACACGCTCGGCATTCCGTCGGTATGTCGGATCACCCAATACCCCTCGCATCGCCCCCCGAATCGCCTCTGCGGTGCGCTCCTCCGGCCCGATGGTCCTCCCCACCCCCAGTGCCGCGCACCGCGCCGCGTTGTCCGGTTGGTCCCCCATCAGCGGGATCGTCACCATCGGCAACCCGGCTGCGAGCGCCCCGGTCACCGTGCTGAAGCCCCCCTGACTCACCAGCAGGTCGCAGTGCGGCAGCAAGAGGCTCTGCGGGATGTACCGCGCGATGTGTACGCTGGCGGGCTGCGGGCCGAACTGCTCTGGGTCGTTGGTTCGCCCCACCGTGATGACGAGGTTGATCGGCTCGTCGCGCAGGGCCGCGAGGATCGTCGGGAAGAGCGCCTGCCCGCTCGGCTCGCGGCTGACGACGGTGCCGAGCGTCGCGTAGACCGTCGGCCGGTCGGGTAGGTCTGCCACCCACCCCGGCAACCCATCGTCCCCCGCCCGATCCGCCGCCTGCGCCCGGTGGCGGCGGATCGTCGGCGCGTCCTCGTCCCCCGGCAGCGCGAACCCCGGCGGCTCGGGGGCAAGATAGAGGTAGCGGAAGGGCATCGCCACGTCCGGGTCGGGCGGCAGGCCGTTCACGATGCGCAGGCGCGCCAGCGGCTCGGCCACCGTGCGGCGCCAACTGTACAGGGAGGGGGGTGTGGAGGAGCGGACGACCGCGTGCGGGATGCCGAGCACCTCGGCGGCAAGGCAGCCGCCGTACTCCATCGCGTCGCGCACGATCACGTCCGGTCGCCACTCGTGGCCGATGGAGAGCAGGTCGGGGGTCATTGCCCCGGCGAAAATCGGCACGAAGATCTCTGGTAAGCGCTGGCTGACCAGCGGACGCGCGCGGGCGCCGGGGAACAGCTCAGGGAGGGGACGGCCGCGCAGGTCGAAGCCCGCCGCCAAGGCAGGAAAACCGGCGCGCTCGACGGTGGGGACGAAGGAGGCGGCGCAGGCGAAAACGACGTCGTGCCCGGCGGCGCGGACGGCGTCGGCGATGGGAAGGAGGGGGCCGAGGTGGCCGCTGCCCCGGAAGGTGGTGAACAGGAAGCGCACGGGACGCTCCTTCCTCGCGTTGCGGGGGCGTCGATGGACAGTGGCAGTGCCGGACGCCAATATCTCGGCATGTGGCGATGATAGCGGCTCACGACGGCGCGGGCAAATCCTGATCGAGACCGGGGCACGGCCCGCCCATATCGAGATAGCGTCGCCCGCTGAGCCACTCCTCGGACTGCTCCACGCACAGCGCCGTCACCAGGCGCAGACAGGCCTCGGCATTCGGGAAGATGCGCACGACCCGTGTGCGCCGCTTGATCTCTTCGTTGAGCCGCTCCAATCCGTTCGTGGTGCGTATCCGGGGTCGATGCGCCAAGGGGAATGCGAGGCAGGCGAGGCAATCCTCCACTCCTTCCTCGATCAGTCGCGCGACCGCCGGATGGGTCAGTTCCCAGCGTGCCGCCACTGCTTCCGCCATCGCCATCGCCTGTTCCCGCGCCGTTGCCGCGAAGATTTCTCGAACATCCGCCGTGAGTTCGCCGCGTCGCCCTACCGCGACCATCTTGACCAGATCACGAGCGAAGTGGACTTGGCACCTGTTCCAACTCGCGCCCTGGAAATGCCGGTCAATCGCCGCTTTCAGACCCTTGTGCGCGTCGCTCGTCACCAACCGCACGCCGTTGAGGCCGCGTGCTTTGAGATCTGCGAAGAGATGGTGATACGTCGCCTCGCTCTCCGTATCGGCAACCTCCACCGCAAGGATCTCTCGGTGCCCCGCCGCCCGCACGCCCGCGACAATCAACACACCGTGACTGACGATCTGCCCGCCCTGCCGGACATGTTCGTAGCGGGCATCTACACTCAGATACGGATAGGTCGTCTCCGTCAGCGGCCGATTGCGCCACGCCTTCAGTTCCGTGTCCAGTTGCCCTGCCAACTCCGAGACGAGACTCTTCGAGAAACTCGTGCCGCACAGCACTTCCGTGATCTCGCGGACCTTCCGGGTGGAAACTCCCTCCACGTACATCTCCATCAGCGCGAGCACGAGCGCTTTCTCGTTGCGCTGATAGCGGGCGAAGAGTTGCGTCGAGAAGCTGCCGTCCCGATCCTGCGGCACCTGCAACGTCAATGTGCCGACGCGGGTGTTGAGTTGTCGGGGCTTGTACCCGTTGCGGTAGCCTCGCCGCTCCGCACTGCGTTCGTACGGTTCGACGTGCAGATGGGCCGTCATCTCCGCTTCGAGCACCGCCTGGACGACCCGCTCGACGATGAGTCGCAAGAAGTCGGGATCGTCTGTCAAGACGGATTGCGTCGCTGTCGCCATGCCGGAACGCTGTTTGTAAGTCATCGTCTTCCTCCTTCGATTCGGTTCGGTCACACTACCGATCGTGGAGGACGATGGCCGCTTGTCAAAGCGGCGATCTATTTACAGAAGATTCTGGGCACAACCCGATTATGCGTGCTGAGGGATTGAGCGAAATCGTTACCTTTGACCGAGAGTTCGGCCGCATCGCGGGCATCCGCCGCATTGAGCCATAGCATCATAGAATCCAAGCAATGCACTCGCCGTTACCAATACCCGATTAATTG
>JALYUS010000051.1 GCA_030853625.1 Chloroflexota bacterium | reverse complement strand
GACGAGTTGCACCGCGTCTGCCGGCAATACCTGCTGCCGCTCGACGTGCGCGGGGCGGCCACGACCGAGGTAGCGATCAAAGGCGTCGTCAATCGTCGCCACCGCGCCGATTTCCATCAATGCCCGGCCAACGTGAGGTCGCCCGACCGCGCCATCACCGGCGATTGCCTTGACCCGCTCCCACCGCACCGGGATACCAAGCGCATTCAGTTTCTCGACAATTGCCTGCCCGCGTGCGTCGCGACCGTCGCGAAACGTCGCTAATCGCGCCTGAAACGCATCGTTCCCGACCGCGACGAAATAGCCGAGCAAATGGACTTCACCGCGTTCGACTGAGCAGGTAAGTTCGACACCGGGAATCAGCGCCATGCCGAAACCAGCCGCCGCGCCTGCTGCTTCGGCGATACCCGCCGTGGTGTCATGATCGGTGAGGGCGAGAACGCGCACGCCTCGCTCGGCCGCCATTGCGACGACGCGCGCGGGGGGGTGCGTCCCGTCGGAGGCGGTGGAGTGGCAATGCAACTCAATCGGGAAGAACGCGGGCAACAGTTGCTCTTCCTCGGCCATGTCCGCCTCCGATTCCGACTTCGATTTTATCGCGGTTCGACGATCAATCGCAGCGCGGTGCGGTCCTCGTCGTCAATGACGACATCAATGAACGAGGGCAGGCAGACAGCGTTGATGCCCGTCTCCGCGAGGTAATCGCGGGCAATCGCGACGGCCTTGACCGCCTGATTGGTGGCGCCCGCGCCGATTGCCTGGACTTCCGCCCGGCCCGACTCGCGGACAACCCCGGCAATCGCGCCCGCCACCGCACTTGGGCGGGAACGGGACGATACCTTCAAGATGTCACTGCGCTTCCCCACCGCCGCGACGGGAGGGGTGGCCGGTTCCTCCTCAGAGACCGGCTCGTAGGTGGGGGGTGCGGTTTGCATCACAGATTCCTCCTGATTGGCTGGCGCATCGGGCGCCGAAGCCGCCTCCGGCCCGATACGCAACCCACGCAGTATCCGGTCCATTCTCCTCCTCGATCCTCCCGTGGAACCCGAACCGCCAGCATTCCCTTCATGTGCCGCATATTTCCGGCCACGAACGCGCTAGAGGTCCACATCCCAAATATCCTGCCGCCAGATACCCCGCCCACGCCGAGTTCGACGATCCACCTCGATAATAACGGCATTGAAGGTGATCGGGCCACCCGCTACCTCTAACCGGACCGGCATACCGGTCAGGAAGCGATGGAGCACCTGCTCCACCTCGCTGCCGATGACCGAGTGCTGTGGCCCAACCATGCCGAGATCGGTGACGAAGGCGGTACCGCGCGGCAAAATGCGCGCATCCGCCGTTGGGATATGCGTGTGCGTCCCGAAGACGGCCGCCACTCGTCCGTCGAGGTGCCATCCCATCGCGACCTTCTCACTCGTCGCCTCGGCATGAAAATCAACGAGGACGATCGCGTCGTCCGGCGTCATGCGCAGCAGATCGTCCGCCGCCCGGAAGGGATCGTCGAGGGTATCGGACAGAAAGACGCGACCCATCAGGCTGACGATGCGCACCTGCATACCGCGCACATCAACATCAACGAATCCCCGTCCGGGTACGCCCGGTGGGTAGTTTCGTGGCCGTACAATCGGGATCCGTTCATCCTTCAACACGGTGATCATCTCCCGCTGCGACCAGGTGTGATTGCCGAGCGTGAGCACGTCAATCCCGGCGCGAAAGAGTTCTTCCGCCGTCGCGCGCGTCAGGCCACGCCCGCCCGCCGCATTCTCACCATTCGCGATCACGCAATCAATGCCGCGCTCTTTGCGAATCGTCGGAATGAACCGTGCCGCTCCCTGCCGCCCCGGTTGCCCGAAGATGTCGCCGACGATCAGGAAGCGCAAGACCGATGACCCCTCTCCCGCAGGAGAAGGAGCAGGCCGGGAAGCCGATGGGATGAAACCGAGGCCATCATCAGCGGGCATAATCCACGACTCGCATCTCCCGAATGACCGTTACCTTGATCTGGCCCGGATACTCCATCGTCTCCTCGATCTTCTTGACGACATCGCGCGCGAGGCGCATCGCCGTCAGATCGTCCACGACATCCGGCTTGACCGCGATCCGCACCTCACGGCCGGCCTGGATAGCGAAGGAACGCTCCACGCCGGGGAAGGAGTTCGCGATGCTCTCCAGCGCTTCGAGCCGTTTGATATAGAGGTCCACCATCTCGCGCCGCGCGCCGGGTCGCCCGCCGGAGATCGCATCCGCCGTCGCGACGATGAACGCCTCGACCGTCTCCGGCTGCACCTCGCCGTGGTGCGCCGCGATGGCATGGACGATGCGCGACGAGCGGCCGAGCCGCTGGGCGATCTCCGCGCCAATCAGCGCATGCGGCCCCTCGACCTCATGATCCACCGCCTTCCCGATGTCGTGCAGGAAACCGGCCGTTTTGGCGACGTTGATGTCCGCGCCGATCTCCGCCGCGATGCCCGCCGCGATGATCGAGGCTTCCAATGAGTGCTGGAGGACATTCTGGCCGTAACTGGTGCGGAATTTCAGACGCCCCATCAGCCGGATCAGTTCGGGGTGAAGCCCCGCGACACCCGCTTCATAGGCGACGCGCTCGCCCTCCTCCTTGATGACCTGATCCATGTCCGCTGTGACGCGCTCCGTCACTTCCTCGATGCGCGTCGGATGGATGCGGCCATCCTGCAACAGTTTCGCGAGCACGCGGCGGGCCGTCTCCCGGCGCACCGGATCGAATGACGAGACCATGATCGTCTCAGGCGTGTCGTCAATAATCAAATCTACACCGAGCGCCTGTTCGAGCGCGCGAATGTTGCGCCCCTCACGCCCGATGATCCGCCCCTTCATATCGTCCGACGGGAGTGGCACGGCAGTGACGAGACCTTCCGCGACGTAATCGGGCGCGCACCGCTGAATCGCCGTGACAAGGATTTCGCGGGCGCGGCGGTCGGAGTCTTCCTTGAC
>JALYUS010000040.1 GCA_030853625.1 Chloroflexota bacterium | reverse complement strand
GTGGCAGTGGCGCGCAAACTGTTGGCTTTGATGGTGACGCTGCTCATGCATGAACGGGACTTCGATCCTGACTGGGCAACGCGCCCGATACCGTCTACCCGCTAACAGAGCATCTCTGCGGTTCAATTGGTTAGCCAGAAAGGTTTGGCAATGCAGGAAACGGTGACAATGGCGGGGCCGAAGCGGGGGACGGGGGAGGCGCGGATGCTCGATGCGTGCCAGCACCGGCAGCCCGATTGCACGCCGGTCTGGTTCATGCGGCAGGCGGGGCGCTGCCTCGCCGAGTACCGCCAGATGCGCGAAAAGTACGGCATCCTCGAGTTGGCGAAGACGCCCGAACTGAGCGCGAAAGTGACGCTCATGCCGATCGAGACCTTCGGGGTGGACGCGGCGGTGATGTTCGCGGACATCATGATTCCGCTGGAAGGAATGGGCATCTCGCTCGACATCCAGCAGGGCGGCCCCGTCATCCATCACCCGATTCGCACGATGGCCGATGTCGAACGGCTGCGCTGCATCGAGCCGGACGATGTGCGGCCCGTGCTGGACGCGCTGCGCATCGTGCGTCGTGAACTGGCTGGCAAGCAGGCGGTGATCGGCTTCTCCGGCGCGCCGTTCACCCTCGCCTCCTATCTGATCGAGGGCGGGCCGTCGCGTACCTTCGAGAAGGCGAAGGGGCTGATGTTCAGCCAGCCGGAGGTCTGGGACGCACTGATAACGAAACTCGCTGATTCGATGATCGTCTACCTCACGGCGCAAATCGCGGCGGGCGCGCAGATCGTCCAACTCTTCGACAGTTGGGTCGGCGCGCTCAACCCAGAAGATTACACGCGATATGTCCTGCCCCAGACCCGGCGCATCTTCGCCGCAATTGCGGAGACGGGTACACCGATGATCAACTTCGGCACAGGAAATGCGAGTCTGCTCGAACTGATGGCCTCGGCGGGCGGCGACATTATGAGCGTGGACTGGCGCGTCAATCTCGATGATGCCTGGGCGCGGATCGGCTTTGACAAGGGCATTCAGGGTAATTTGGATGGCACGCGGATGCTCGCGCCGTGGCCGGTGATCGAGGCGGGCATGCGCGACGTGCTGGCCCGCGCGGGCGGCAGACCGGGCCATATCTTCAACCTCGGCCACGGCGTGATGCCGGAGACGCCGCCGGAGATGCTGACGCGGCTGGTCGAGGCGGTGCATACGGCGACGGCGCGGTAACCTAACCCCCCGGCCCCCTTCCCGCGAGGAAGGGGGAGCGAGCCTTCTGGAGGTCAGGGCGTTATGGGGAACGCCTCGGTATCGCAATGAGTCACCCCCTTCCTCGCGGGAAGGGGGCCGGGGGGTTAGGTAGATATGACAGATACCATCGGCGTTTTGCTTCTCACATATGGTTCGCCCGCGACACTGGCGGATGTGCCGCAGTATCTTGCTAATGTGCGCGGCGGGCGGCCGATGCCGGCGGAAGAACTGCACGAATTGGAAGGCGAGTTCACACGGCGCTACGACCTGATCGGCGGGTCGCCACTGATCGCGCGGACGCAGGAGCAGGCAGCGGCCTTGCAGGAAGAACTGACGCGGCAGTCCCCGGACGGCCCGACCTTCCGGGTCGGCATTGGTATGCGCTTCTCGGAACCGACGGTTGCCCAGGCGGTACGTGCAATGGCGGCAGCGGGCGTGAATCGGATCATCGGCATCATCATGTCGCCGCAATACTCGCCGATCATCATGGGTGGCTACCACCGCGCGCTGGATAGCGCCGTCGCCGCGCTCGGCAGTGACGCGCCCGCCGTGACGATGGCCGGGGCGTGGTACGACGAGCCGCTCTTTCAGGAGGCGCTGGCCGAGCGGGTGCGGCAGGGGCTTGATCGCTTCCCGCCGGAGATTCGCGGGCGCGTGCCGGTGTTGTTCAGCGCACACAGCATGCCGAAGCGGGTGACGGATCAGGAGCCGGAATACATCGAGCAATTACAGGAGACGGCGCACGCCATCGCGGCGCGCGTCGGGCTACCCGCATCGCAGTGGATGTTCTGCTACCAGAGCGCCGGGCACGAGCCGGGCGAGTGGCTGAAGCCGGACTTCAAGGACATCATGCCCGAACTGGCGCAGGTGGGCCACCGCGAGGTGCTGATGGCGCCGGTGCAGTTTCTGGCCGACCATCTGGAGATCCTCTACGACATTGACTACGGCGCGCGCGAGGAAGCGGAACGGGAAGGGATCACCTTTGCCCGCATCGAATCGCTGAACACCGCGCCGCTCTTTATTCGCGCGCTCGCCGCTATCGTCACGGGTGACGTAGTGAAGACGGAAGGGCGGCGGCTCACGGAAACCGCCGCCGGGGATTAACCGCCGATGCACCTGATCGCCGTCGGACTGAATGCCGGGAGCGCGCCGCTCGCATTGCGAGAGCGATTAGCGTTTCCCCATGCAACGCTCGCGCGCGGGTTGGACGTGTTCCGCACGATCGCGCGGGATGCCGATTCCGGCCTGGCGGAAGGGATCATTCTCTCGACGTGCCACCGTCTCGAATGCTATGCCGTCGCGCACGATGCGGAGGCGGGGCGGGACGCGCTCGTGCGGTTTCTCAGCGATGTGCATGATGTGCCGATCACGGAGTTCGCGCCGCATCTCGTCTCCCGCAGCGATCAGGACATGGTAGATCATCTCTTCGCGTTGGCAGCGGGGTTGGCGTCACCGGTGCTTGGCGACAGCCAGATTCTCGGGCAGGTGAGCGATGCGTATGCCGCCGCCCAACACGCAGGCACGGCCGGTCCCATCCTCGCGGCGCTCGTCCAGCGGGCGATGCACGCCGCCAAACGCGTG
Organism: Chloroflexota bacterium; assembly: GCA_030853625.1. GTDB lineage: Bacteria > Chloroflexota > Chloroflexia > Thermomicrobiales > JALYUS01 > JALYUS01. The sequence continues at coordinate 1,499 of JALYUS010000040.1, read as the reverse complement.
CATAGCGAGACGATGCTGAACCGGCGCGTTTCGGTCGGCTACACTGCGGCGGCGATTGCCCTGCGCGCGGTCAGCGCGCCGTATCCCGTGGCGCTCATCCTCGGCGCGGGGCAAATGGGGCAGCGCGCCGCGTGGTACCTGCACAAGCACAATGCCGGGCGTATCCTGATCGCCAATCGCACTCCCGAACGCGCCCGCGATCTCGCGACCCGCGTTGAGGGCGAGGTCGTGCCGTGGGACGCATATACCGATGCCTTCGCGCAGGTGGACATCATAATCGCCGCTACCGCCGCGCCAGATGCGGTTGTGCGGGCCGATGCGGTCGCGGCGGCAATGCGCGCGCGGCCCGCCCGCCCGCTCGTCTGCGTGGACCTCGCCGTGCCGCGCGACATCGAGCCAGCGGTTGCCGCCCTGCCGCATGTCCGCCTCTCGACCGTAGACGATCTCGCGACACTCGTGGATGCCGACCAGGCGAAACGGGCGGCGGATATTCCGCGCGCCGAGGCGATCCTCGCGGAAGGAAAAGCCGATTTCGCCCGTTGGCAGGCGGCGCGCGCCGTCACGCCGATCATCAGTGCGATGCGCGGCGAGGCGGAACGGATCCGCACGACCGAACTGCGCCGCTTCCTCCAGCGCGACGGACAGGACGCTACCGACACCGCGCGGCTCGACGCACTGACGAAGGCAATCGTCAACAAACTGCTGCATCACCCGACCGTCCGGTTGAAGGAAATTGCCGCCTTACCGGATCATGAACAGTACGCCGCTGTCGCGGGCGACCTCTTTGGCGTGACTGAAAACAATAGCGATCTGACGAAAATGGAAACCAAATGAACCGCAAAGAGCGCAAAGGGCGCAAAGAGGATTCGCAGATCGTCTCAACAAATTATTCTTTCCCCTCTGCGTTCTCTGCGCTCTTTGCGTCTTTGCGGTTCTCCCCGGTTTCCGGTTTCTCTCATTGGTTGTGAAGAAAGGGGTACGCATATGAGCACGGTGACGCAGACGCGGTCAGATGAACTGTTTGCCGAGGCGCAGCGGGTGATTCCGGGCGGCGTCAATTCGCCGGTACGGGCATTCCGCGCAGTTGGAGGCCATCCGCGCTTCATTGAGCGGGGCGCGGGAGCGTATCTCTACGATGTGGACGGTCAGCGGTACATAGATTATGTCCTCTCATGGGGGCCGCTAATCCTCGGCCACGCGCACCCGGATGTCGTGCGGGCGATTACGGAGCAGGCGGTAAAGGGGACGAGTTACGGCGCGCCGACCGCGATGGAGACGCAACTGGCCGAATTGGTCATCGCGACGATGCCCGCCATTGAGATGATCCGCTTCGTCAACTCCGGCACGGAAGCGACGATGAGCGTCTTGCGGCTGGCGCGCGCGGCGACGGGGCGAAGCAAAATCATCAAGTTCGAGGGCTGCTACCATGGTCACGCGGATTTCCTGCTCAGTAAGGCCGGATCGGGCGTGGCGACACTCGGCTTGCCTGATTCGCCCGG
>JALYUS010000018.1 GCA_030853625.1 Chloroflexota bacterium | reverse complement strand
TCACTCCTGTACCGCCGGTTGGACAGTATCGGTCAATTGCGTGGCGACGGCTTTGCGTTGATCGCTCGTCATGGAAACTGTGAGGTCGGCGAGGATACGATTGGCGAGGTCGGTGCGCTCTTCCGGCGTCATCAACTCGATTGCCTGAGAGGCGACCTCGCGGATCGCCTGCACGCGTTCCTCCGGTGTCATATTGCCGATCACCGTGTCAACAACACTCCGCAGTAATCCCATCCGGCTCCTCGGCTCTTAATCCACCCGTGCGTCCGCGCGCCGCGTCGCGGACGCGAGTATAGCATAATGCGACAGCGCGTTTTCATTGTCGTCCACGCAAGGTATTCCTAACCCCCAACCCCCTTCCCTCGCAGGGAAGGGGAAGTGAGCCTCCGTGAGATCAGGGCGTCGGGTAAAGCACAGACGCTTACAAGAGTTACCCCTTCCCTTCGAGGGAGGGGGCAGGGGATAGGATTCCCCGGCGATGGCGCGCTTGTTTATTGCGCGGTGAGAGTGCGAGACTAGGGCTATGACGCGAACGCTTGTCCTCTCCGATATTCACGGCAACAAAGACGCGCTCGATGCAGTGATCGCGGATGTCGGAGCGGCCGACCGCATCTGGTGCCTCGGCGATGTCGTCGGTTATGGCCCGGAGCCGGCGGTGTGCCTCGCGTGGGTGCGCGCGCACTGCGACATAGTCTTGTCCGGCAATCATGACTACGCTGCTTTCGATCCCTCGGTCGTCCGCGATTTCAACCCGAACGCGGCCCGCGCGGCGGACTGGACACGGGCGGCGCTCTCAGCGGAGGCGATTGCGTATCTCCAGTCGCTGCCATCGCTCATCGAGGCGGCGGGCGTGATGCTCGCCCACGCAAGCCCGATTGATCCGATCTGGACCTATATCCTCTCCGTTGTGGACGCGTATGATGCGTTCAGCGCCTTCGGTGGCGCGCTCTGCTTCGTCGGGCATACCCATGTCGCCGCGTGTTATCGGGAGGCGGAGGGAGTGATCGAGCGCCTGCCATTCGCCAACGACGAACCATTTTCCCTGGCCGGTGGCCGCTTCATCATCAATCCGGGGAGCGTCGGTCAGCCGCGCGATCGCGATCCGCGCGCGGCCTATCTCTGGTATGACGACAGTAGCCAGATCGTTGTCTGGAAGCGCGTCGCGTACGACATCGCGGCCGTGCAGAGGAAGATGCGTGCGGCGGGCTTGCCGGAGCGCCTCGCGTCCCGCCTCGCCCTCGGCCAGTGAGTTTGCGGCTTGGTGAACGCGGGACTATACTCTCGCAAGACTTCGGCGGTTCCGGGGCGAGCGAGAGGGGTGTAGCGCGTGCCACAGCAATCTCAGATTCGGTTGCATCGCCAACTCGTTGTTGCGATCAACGGCGGCACGGTTGATCCGATTATCCTCGATCTCGCCGCGACGATCAGCAAGCGGGACCGTATGCAGGTCGCGGTGGTCTACGTCGTTGAAGTCAGTCAGCAATTGCCGGTGGATGCCGATTTGCCTGCGGAATTAGACCGTGGCGAGCGCGTATTGATCGCCGCCGAGCGCACCGCCCGCGACCGGGGGTTGCGCGCTACCTACGATGTCCTTCAGGCGCGCTCGGTCGGCGCGGCAATTGTGGATGAGGCGGTGCAACGCGGCGCGGACTTGATCGTCCTCGGTGCGCAACTGCGCGAGCAGTACGGCGAGCCGACATACGGTTCGACCGTGCCGTATGTCTTGAAGCACGCGATGTGCGAAGTGTGGATTTGCCGCGTGCCACTTGCCGCGCCACTGGTGGCCCGGTAACGCACCCGGCAGACGAGAAAGGGAATGGGCGACCGCTCATGCAGGAGTTACGGCAAGGGAATAACCGCAAAACTGATGTCGTGATTCTCGGCTGTGGGCGCGTCGGATCGCGGCTGGCGACGATGATGGACAGCGACGGTTTCGATGTCACTGTCATTGATACGGACGGCTACGCGTTCCGCCGATTGCCGGACTCCTTTCGCGGGCGCACCATCCTCGGCACCGGTATTGACGAAGACGTTCTCCGGCGCGCCGGCATCGAGGGCGCGTGGACGTTTATCGCGGTCACAAACAACGATAATCCGAATATCATGGCCGCGCAGATCGCACAGGAAGTCTTTCATGTGCCGGAGGTGCTGGCGCGCGTGTACGATGTCGAGCGGGCGAGCATGTATGCCCAACTCGGCCTGAAAACGATTTGCCCGACGGCGACGATTGCACAGATGTTCCGCGAGCAGGTCACACAACGTCCGGGTGCGTCGGGCGTTCCAAGCGGATCATAAGGGAGCGGAGAGATGTATATCGTGGTCGTCGGCGGCGGCAAGGTCGGCTATTACCTGACCAAGACGCTCGTAACTGAGGGATACGAAGTCCTGCTGATCGAGAAAGACGCCGCGAAGGTCCAGACATGGAGCGAGCGGTTCGGCGCTGTCGTCTTGCATGGCGATGGCTGCGAAGCCGCGATTCTTGAGAAAGCCGGTGTTGCCCGGGCGGATGTGTTGATTGCTACGACGGGGCACGACGAGGACAACCTCGTGATCGCCCAACTCGGACAGCATTCCTTTAAGGTGCCGAAGGTTATCGCGCGGGTCAACAACCCGAAAAACGAGGAAATCTTTCGCCGTCTCGGCGTGGCCTATACGGTGAGCCAAACCAATATCATCCTCAACCGGATCGAGGAGGAGATTCCGAACCGTCCGTTGATCCATCTCAGCACGTTGCGCCACGCCGACCTTGCGATTGTCGAGGTGGACATCGGGCGCGACGCCACGGTCGTCGGGCAGGAAATCCGCGCGGTCCGCTTTCCGCCGGACACGATTGTCGCCGCCGTGGTGCGGGATAATACGCTGGTCATGCCTCGTGGCGAAACACAGTTCGCCTCCGGTGATCGTGTGATCGCACTGACCCGCCGTGCCCACGAAGAGAAACTACGCGACGCGCTGGTCGGAGACGTTACGGCGTAGTCGGTCCCTGGCCCCCAGCCCCTTCCCTCCAAGGGAAGGGAAGAAAAAAGCCCCCTTCCTCGAAGGAAGGGGGTTTGGGGGTAAGAACCCTCCCTACGGGAAAATGCCGAGTACCTGAGTCGCTTCGACGACGCGCTTCACCGCGAGGACGAGCGCGGCGGTACGCATGCTAACGTTGTGCTCCTGCGCGAGTTCGTACACGTCGTTGAAGGCGCGCACCATGATCGTCTGGAGGCGGCTATTTACTTCGCTCTCCGACCATGCGAAGGCTTGGAGCGCCTGCACCCACTCGAAATATGAGACGGTGACGCCGCCCGCATTGGCGAAGATGTCCGGCAGCACGACGACGCCTTTATCATGCAGGATGGCGTCGGCTTCGGGTGTCGTCGGGCCATTGGCGGCCTCGGCGATCAGTTTGGCGGAGATCTTGTCGGCATTCTGCTCGGTGATCTGCTTCTCCAGCGCGGCAGGGATGAGGATATCGCAGGGCAGTGTCAATAACTCCGCATTGCTCACGGCGTCCGCGCCGTGGAAGCCCCGGACGCGGCCGTTCTCGGCGGTGTACTGGACGACCGCCGCGATGTCGAGTCCTCTGGCGTTGTAGATACCTCCGGAAACGTCAGAAATACCGACGACCCGCGCACCGGCGGCAGCCGCCATCCGCGCCGCCACCGAGCCAACATTGCCAAACCCCTGCACCACGACGCGCGATCCTTCCAGCGCAAACCCCGACCGGCGGCATGCCTCCTGAATTGCGAAAATCACTCCTCGGCCCGTCGCCTCGTTCCTGCCTACCGACCCGCCGACATTGACTGGCTTGCCCGTGACCACCCCCGGCACGCTATGCCCGGCGTTCATCGAATACGTGTCCAGAATCCACGCCATGATCTGCGGGGTCGTGTTCACATCGGGGGCGGGAATGTCCCGATCGGGGCCAATCAGGACGCTGATCTCGGCGGTGAAGCGGCGGGTCATGCGTTCGAGTTCGGCGAGCGAGAGGCGCTTGGGATCAACGGTGATGCCGCCCTTGGCGCCGCCGAAAGGGATGTTGACGACGGCGCACTTCCACGTCATCCACATGGATAAGGCTTTGACCTCATCAATCGAGACGCTCAGGTGGTAGCGGAGACCGCCCTTGGCAGGGCCACGCGCGATGTTATGCTGGACGCGATAGCCGGTGAAGACCTCGATGGAGCCATCATCCATCTTGACGGGGAAGTTGACGACGAGTTCGCGCTTGCAATGGGTGAGGATGGCGCGCCAGCCGGGATCGAGATTGAGGATGTCGGCGGCGAGGTGGAACTGACCGATCGCGATGTCGTTGAGGCTGCGCCCCGGCTCGCCGATAGAGGATTGCACCGTGCCATTGGTCGCAATAGCAGTCGGTGTCACCGATGTAGTGACCATGTGAGGCTGTCCCTCCCAATAGGGCGTGTAACGACATTCTCCGGTAATCACGCTCCGCACTTACCGGAGCCCGGCGTCCCTTTGTACGCCGGGGAATGGCCCAAAAATAAACCGGAAGGTCCTATCACTTCCGGCCTATCTCTTCTTTATTCAGGCGCCGCGAGACGCTGGATGAGTAACTCGCGGACGACCTGATTGTTCGCCGTGCCACGGCTCATTTTCATCACCTGCCCGACAAGCGCATTGAGCGCGTTCGGATTCTTGCGATAGTCCGCGACCATCTTCGGGTTGTCTTCAATCGCGCGCTCGATCAATGCCATAATCGCGCCCGCATCGCTCTGTTGCGCCAGGCCGCGTGCATCCACAATCGTTGTGGCGCTCTCGTGCGTCTCGACCATCGCGGTGAAGACCTCTTTTGCCGTACTTCGCGAGATGGCGCCACCTTCGATCAAATCCATCAGCCCCCGAACAGCGGCGGGTGATGGTGCATCCGCAAGGCGAATGCCACGCTCATTGGTGAGGGTGCGCCAGTCGTTCATGATGAGGGCTGCGGCCAGGGCGATCCGCTTCGGGTCCGATGGATCACCGACGATTGCCTCAAAGTAATCACCGAGTTCCCGCGATGCGCTGAGCGCCGCCGCATCGCTGACGCTCAGGCCGAAATCAGTCATGTAGCGGTGGCGGCGCGCGTCCGGCAGTTCGGGGAGCGACGCGCGCGCTTCCGCGATGAACGCATCGGAGAGGACGAGCGTCGGCAAGTCTGGTTCGGGGAAGTAACGGTAGTCATCCGCGTATTCCTTTGTCCGTTGCGGCAGGGTGACACCGCGTTCTTCGGACCAACCGCGCGTCTCCTGGATCAACGTACCGTCGGCGCGCAGGACGCTCGCTTGCCGCTGCACTTCATACTGGATAGCGTGATAGACGCCGCGGAACGAGTTGACGTTCTTGATCTCGACTTTCGCGCCGAACGTGCTCGACCCGTGCGGGCGCAGCGAGATATTCGCGTCGCACCGCAATGCGCCTTCCTCCATGTTGCCGGTGGATGCGCCGATGTAGCGCAAGATGTCTCGCAATGTAACGAGGTATTCGCGCGCTTCCTCCGGTGATCGCATATCCGGCTCGCTGACGATTTCAAGGAGCGGCACCCCCGCCCGATTGAGGTCCACGAGGGAGTAGCCGGAGCCGTCGGCGTGCATACGATGCAACGAGCGCCCCGTATCTTCTTCCATATGGACGCGCGTGATGCCGACCCGTCGTTCACCCGCATCCGTGAGCACGTTGACGAACCCGCCGCGACTGACGGGCAGATCGTATTGCGAAATCTGGTAGCCTTTCGGCAAGTCGGGATAGGTGTAGTTCTTGCGGTCGAACTTGCTTTCGCGCTGCACATTGCCGTGCAGCGCGAGCGCGACGCGCACCGCCTGGCGCACTGCTTCGCGGTTAATGACCGGCAGCACGCCGGGCATGCCCATGCAGATGGGGCAGACATTTGCATTTGGTTCGCCGGCAAACGCCGCTGCGCTGCACCCGCAGAACATCTTGCTATTCGTGATCAGTTGCGCGTGAATTTCGAGGCCGATGACGGTTTCAAACGCGACGGCCGGTGCAACCGTATCAGTGACCACGAGACCTTCCTTCGCCGCGCTACCCGCGAATGCGGATGGTTGCATATCACGCCATTCAGCATACCACCGCCTCTTCGGCACTTCAATCGCGCCCCCGCCTCTGGTATCGTACCGCGATGATGAATGCGACGGACGATTTCGAGGTCATTATCGCAGGCGCGTCCTATGCGGGGTTGACGGCTGCGCGTCATCTCGACCGGCACGGCCACCGCGTGCTGCTGCTCGACGAACATGCAATTGGCGCGGTGCGGCATTCCGCATGCGCCGTGCCGACGCGGACGCTCGCGGATGTCGGTGGCCTGTCGAGTAGTTTGCAGGAGACCGCATGGGGCGTTATTCACACGAAATTGAACACAGTGCGCTATCGGTCGCCGGAACCGTGGACGATCTTCGATCATCGCGCCGTCTGCGATGCGCTCCGCGTCCAAGCCTCGCAGGTGCCCTTTCTGCACGCGCGCATCACGCAATTCGACGGTCGCGCGGTGATGACGGACAAAGGGAGATTTACCGCACGCTGGTTTCTCGATGCGACCGGCTGGCGTGCCGCGCTCGCATCCGCACGTCAGCCCGGCTTCGTTGATCGCGGCCGCGTGACCATCGGCATGGAAGTGACTGTCCCCCATCGCACCGACGCAATGCATTTCTACGTCAACCGTGACATCGTCCGCTGGGGATACGGGTGGATTTTTCCCTGCGGCGATGCATCGCGCGTCGGGATCGGCGCGTTCGATAACTCAAAGGGTATCCCCGATCTGCTCCGCGCCTTTCTACGCCGCCTCGGGATGGCGGATGATCTGCGCGACGTCGAGCGCACCGGTGGGTTCCTGCCGTGGCAACAGCGGCCCGCCGTCCTCGACAATCTCTGGCTCCTTGGCGATGCTGCCGGACACTGCCTGCCCCTGACCGGTGAGGGCATTCGCTTCGCCTTTCAGGATGGTGACGTGGCGGGCCGTTTGCTCGATGAGATGCTTGCCGGAAATCGCACATGGGACGCCGCAAGCGCGATCTACGCCGACACGGTCGAGCGACATCGCGCGCGCATCGGCTCCTTTACGCATCTCCAGAACTTCGTCCGGCATGTCCCCAATGCGGCCTTCGCACCAATGGCATGGCTGCTGGCCCGTCGGGCGGTTCGCAGTTGGGGCCTGACACGCTACATGCATTGGGAACACGACGCGGTTCCCGTCGTCCCATGACCTGCCGTGTTTCGGTCATCGTTTCCACGTATAACGGCTTGCCGTATCTCCTGCCGTGTCTCCGCGCCCTCCAGGAGCAGACCTATCGGGAATTCCAGATTGTTGTCGTGGATGACGGCAGCAGCGATGGCACGCGCGATGTCGTCCGCCGCGATTTTCCCGGCGTCGGCATCGTGCGATTCCCCCGTAATGGGGGATTGGCGCGGGCGCACAATGCGGCGATTGCGGCGAGCGAGGCCGAATATATCGTGCTGTTGAACAATGACACAGAGCCGGATCCGCACTGGCTTGAACGATTGGTCGCCGCCGCCGATGCGCGCCCGGATGCCTGGGCGGTCGCCTGCAAACTGCGCTTGTGGGATCGCCGCGACGTACTTCACGCTGCCGGGGACGGGTTTGGCGTTGATGGTCTACCGCGCAATCTCGGCGTCTGGGAGCGCGATGATGGGCGGTGGGACGATGGCCGGTGGCTCTGGGGGCCGCAGGGTGGCGCGGCCCTCTATCGTCGCGCCGCGCTCCGTGCGTTGTCGTTCGATCCGGCGGGCGATCCGTTCGATACGTCGTTCTTTATGTACTGCGAAGATGTGGACCTGAACTGGCGGGCGCGATTGGCTGGCTATCCAACGGCGTTCGCGCCGGACGCCATCGTCTTCCATCATCTCAGCGCGACCGGTGGCGGCCGCCTCGCCGCCTATTATGTTGGCCGCAACACGCTCGCCGTGCTCATCAAAGATGTTCCGGCAACCATCCTGCGGCGGCATTGGCGGGCAATCGTGCGGGCGCAACTGCGCATCACATGGCAATCGCTGCGGCATTGCCGTGAACCGGCGGCGCGGGCGCGCGTTCGTGGTCAACTCGCCGTCGTCCCGATGATACCGGCACTGCTGCGTGTACGCGCGGTCGTGCAATCGTG
>JALYUS010000766.1 GCA_030853625.1 Chloroflexota bacterium | reverse complement strand
GCGAGAGCGCGCCTGCCAGTGTCCGTTCCCGCCCGCGCAGCCCGACGACATCGAGGGCCCACGCCGCCCGTTCGAGCACCGCGCGGTCGGTAAACGCGCTGCGCCAGAGGGCGAAGTTGCCGGGCTTACCGGCCTGCACTGCCAGCCGCGTATTCTCCAGCACCGGCAGGCCGGGAAAGATCGTCGTCTGCTGGAATGACCGCCCCAACCCCCGCCGCACCCGCGCGAAAGGCGGCAACCCGGCAATTTCCTCGCCCCGAAAAAAGATTGTGCCGCTCGTCGGCGCATAGAGGCCGCTAAAGAGGTTGAAGAGGCTCGTCTTGCCCGCGCCATTCGGCCCAATCACCGAGACGAACTCCCCCTCCGGCACACCGAAGGAGACGTGGTCCACGATCGTCGCGCCACCGAAGCGCAACGTCAGATCGCGCGTCTCCAAAATCATCGCGGCTACCGCTCCTTCACGAGCCAAAGATTGGATCGCCACATCGCCAGGAAACCGTAACGCAGAGAGCACAGAGGGGAATCCTTTTCTTTTCTTCTCTGTGCTCTCTGCGCGGGTGCCCTCTGGGCGGCATGCGCGCTCTACGTTAAAATCCCCCCATCCTGGCGGTTCAGGTTCTTTCGCTACTTCTTGACCGGCGGTGCGACGTTGTCGGCGGCGATGGTGGCGACGGGCTGGGATTCGTAGCCGGTGCCCTGCTTGACGAGTTTCACCTGGAACATCGGCTGCAAGAGTGCGTGGTCTTCCTTGCGGATCGTGTAATCGCCCTTCACGCCCTTGAAGGCGTAGCCTTCCAGCGCCGCGATCATCTTCTTCACGTCGCTGCCGTCCGCACCCTCGATCGCGTGGACGATCATCTGCGCGCCCGCGAAACCGTCCGGGTCGAAGAGATCGGGCGCCTGATTCTTCTTTTTCAGCGCGTCAATAAGGTACTGGTTCGCCTCGTTCTGCGGCGCCTGGTAGATGTAGTGCGAGAGGAAGGCAATCTTGTCCGCCGCCGGGCCGAAGATCGGATAGGTCGAACGCTGATCGAGGCCGGTGACGACTTTGTTGCTCGTCAGGACGCCCTGGCTGTCGAGCGCGCCGTACATCGCCGTCGCGGTCGTCCCCGCCCAGGCAACGAAGACGAGATCCGCCTTCTTATTGGCGACTTGCTGCGCGAAGGGCGCGAAGTCCTTCGCATCCTGCGGGACGAGCAGTTGGTCTACCGTCGCACCGTCGGGGCCGAAGATCTGCTTGACCGCCGCGACATTCGACTGGCCAAAGGCGGAGTCCTGCGCGAAGACGAGGACATTTTTGCCCTTGAGATCGGTGAGAAACGACTTCGCCGTCTGCACATCCTGCAACGACTGCCGCCCGGAGCGGAAGGTATAGCCGTTGATGCCGGTGATCGCATCCGCCGCCGCCGGGCCACTAATGAAGAGCACCTGATTCTGCTCCGCCAGCGGCGCGACTTGCAGGGCGACGCCGGAGACGACCGAGCCGCCGATAATCTTGTATCCCTGCCCGATGAAATCCTTCGCTGCCGCGACGCCGGTCGCGGGATCACCCGCATCGTCCTTGATGTCCAACTGCACCTTATGGCCGGCGATCGCGCCCATACCCTTGGTGGCGTAGTCGAGGCCGATCTGCAAGCCGTCGAGATATTGCGCCCCGTATGACGCGAGCGGGCCGGACTTCGATGTGACGATGCCGACCTTGATCGTATCCTTCACCGCGATGGACGCCGCGCTCGCCGCCGGGCTTGTCGCGGCAGCGGTCGTTGCAGCGGGCGCAGCCGTTGCGGCAGATGCGGTCGTGCCGCTCGGCGCGGCGACGCTCCCGGCCGGCCGGGTCGCGGCGGCAGCGGAACTGACCGCCGCCGTTGCAGCGGGCGCACTGGTCGCGGCGGGCGCAGCCGTCGTGCTCGCTGGCGCGGTTGTACCGGCGGGCTTCGGCGTATTGGTGGCAGCATTGCCACCGCAGGCGGCCAGCAGAGCGGCGACACTTCCTGCAGCCGCCAATTTCAGCATCTCCCGGCGCCGCACCGGACGTCCCACGTTTTCTCCGCACGTATGATCGAACGAATGCATCGTCTTCCCTTCTCTACCATCACATCGCTTTTCGATTTCCCGCGCGCAGTATCCGTGATCGCCGAACAAAGCACAATCCCGCGCCCGCCGGGCCGCCGGGATCAGGGCAATCGCATCTTATCCAGCGATCGCTTTGAGCAGATAGCGCTCGTGTGTCTGTGTTAGCATAGCGAACTCGACTGACTCAATGAGTCCTTCAAGGCCTCTTTTTGCTTGCGTTTCTCTACAGCGTAGACTGATCTGCCCCAATCTTCGGAATCGTTGACGGTTATCCTCCGACGCTCGCTGTGCCAGTATTTTGAAGTCTCTATCGTGCGTGACCACGATGGCGCTATCTTCATCGCCGATATCGGAGATGATGGTATCCGCGATGCCGCTTGCAAAGAGGCCCCGTACAAAGCCGACGCGATGACCACGTTCCTGAAGATGATGGCCAACAGCATCATCAACATTCTCATCAATGATGAGAAACATCGGCGTCGAGGGGTCCCGCGCTATCCTGCGCGCTTCTGTCGGAAGGCGCGTTCATACGCAATTGCCGCGTCTCTATCTGCTAGCGTTAGTCGTGGATACGCACGAATAATCGCGGAAGAAGGGCAATCGTCCGTCGCCCAACGACTCTATCACGCCTTACCAGCGCGGCTTGATCGGCAACCAGAAGGGGTCGCGCTTACGCATCTCGGTAACGTCGTCACGGGCGAGACTGTTGCGGCGCTGGAAGTTCTCGGCCAGTTTCGCCAGTTTATCCTCATCAATCTCGACGCCGAGGCCGGGGCCGTTCGGCACTTCCTGGCAGCCATCCGTGAAGGTCATCATCTCGCCCTTGATGATGTCCTCGGTATTCCACGGATAGTGGGAGTCCGAGGCGTAAAGCAGGTTCGGGATCGCCGCGCCGACGGCAGTCATCGCGGCCATTGAGATGCAGAGATGGTTATTCGAGTGCTGCGAGAGGCCGAGGCCGAAGGTCTGGCAGAACTTGCCGAGGTCCATGAAGGCCCGCACGCCGCCCCAACTGTGGTGGTCGCCAAGGATTACCTGAACCGAGTTCAATCGCACCGCCTCCGGGATGTCGTCGAAGCGGGTGACGCACATATTCGTAGAGAGCGGGATGTGTGTCGTGCGGGAGACGGCGGCCATGCCGATGTTGTCGGCGGTCGGGTCCTCCAAATATTCGAGATCAATGTCCTTCAGTTTGTACGCGACGCGGATACTCGTCTCGACGGACCAGATCGCGTTCGGGTCAATGCGTAGTTGGTGATCCGGAAAACGCTCGCGCAGCAGGAGCATCGTGCGCACTTCCTCTTCCGGTGGCAGGACGCCACCCTTCACCTTGTGCGACGTAAAGCCCCACCGCTCGTGGAACGTCTCCGCCTCCTGCACCATCGCCTCGGGTGTCATTACCTCGCCCCATGGGTCGTCGCGCTCCTGATCGGCATATTTGTAGAAGAGGTACGACGCGTACGGCACCTTCGCGCGTACCTGCCCGCCGAGCAGGTCCACCAGTCGCTCGCCCGTTGCCTTACCGATGATGTCGAGGCAGGCGACCTCGACGGCGGAGAACGCCTGCGCGTTTCCCCGCAGCAGCAGGCGCATTGGTTCGAGATTGTATGGACTCTGGCCGAGGATGTGCGGCCTTGCCCCTTCGATCTGCCGTGCCATCGCCGCCCCGCCGCCGACCTCACCCCAGCCCACAAGGCCATCATCCGTCGTCAGTTTGAGGATGACGCGGACAAAGTACGGCTCATGCACGCCCCACGAGTTACGTAGCGGCGGGTCCGGCGCCGCGACGGTCGTTACCTGCATATGACTGATTTTCATACCTACCCCCTGGCCCCCTCCCGCGAGGAGGGGAACTTAATTTCGCCATTTAATCGGCTTAATCGGCGACGGCGTATTCGAGTGAACGGGGATTCTCGACGCGCTTCGATGCATCGAGGATTTCCAGTCCGACGATGTTACCATCCTTGTCGTAATCGAGAATAACCCCAGGCTTCTCCGCATCGCTTTTCCCTAACCCCCGGCCCCTTCCCTAAAAGGAAGGGGTGACTCAACTCGACTGCCGTGACGTACCCGTAACGCTTCGATCTGACGGAGGCTTACTCCCCTTCCTTTTAGGGAAGGGGCCGGGGGTTAGGTCCCTCTCACTTAATCACCACTTCGCGCCCCGTCTCACTGGATTTCTCGGCAGCGAGGATGACTTCCATGATGTGCCGGGCGTACTCCGGGCCGATGGGGGATGGCGCGCCGGTAAGGATGCTGTTGGCGAAGTCAGTGATCTCACCCGTAAAGCCGGTGCCGGTTGGGACGGTATCGAGCGGAGCAGGTGTGTAGTTGCCATCTGTGGCCGTCCAAACACCCGCGTTCATGCGCGAGTTGACGCGCAGCATGCCCTCGGTCAGCATGTATTCGCCCTCGCTCCACTCATTGCCCTTCTCTTTGCCATAGCCGGTGTGCGTGAAGACGGCGTGAACGCCGCTGGCGAAATCGAGCATCACGACGCAGGAATCGTCCGCCTGCTGTTTGACCATTGGGTTGCCAATCCATGCCTTGACCGCAGTCACCTTGCTATCAACGATCCAGGTAATGCGATCCAGCATGTGCGCGCCGTTCATCTGCCACATGCCGCCCCCCTGCGCGCGGTCGAGGAACCACGGCGGGCGCATGCTGAGGCTGAAGGGTTTGTACCAGACATCGTTCCCAAAGACGATGTCGCCGAGGGCGCCGCTGTGCAGGATGCGCCGCGCGGTGATGTTCGGGGCCTGGTAGTGTTCCGAGTGGCCGACCATGATTTTGACGCCGTTCGTGTCCGCCGCTTCCGCCATCCGGTCGCACTCATCGAGCGTCATTGCCATCGGCTTCTCGATGAAAATGTGCTTCTTCGCCGCCGCCGCCGCAACCGTCGCACCGTAGTGAAGCCAATGTGGCAGGGCGACAATCACGAAATCAACATCATCGCGCTTGAGCATCTCGGTGTAGTCCGTATAGGGCGCGCAATCGTTCTCTTTAGCGAATTTCTCGACGCGGCCCTGATCGACATCGACCGCCGCGACGAGCCGTGTCGCCTCGGTCTCCTTGACCGCCTTCGCGTGCCCGCCGGAGACCCGCCCCGTCCCGATGATCCCGACACCGAGTGTCGCCGTCGTCGTTGCCATCTTTCCTACCCCCTAACCCCCTCCCGCGAAGGGAGGGGGAACAGGACGCATCATCGCGCCCTTCCGTTCCGTCGCCGTTTCCCACTATCGCGCAAAACGGGGGCGAACGCCACTATCCGCCCCCGTTCCCGTTCTTATCGAACGGCCGCCTATGCGACGCTTCCATCCGTGGGCGTCTTGATCGTTTTGGGTGGCGAGGGTCGGACGACTCCTGGCGGTTGGGTTTTCAGCACGACCGGTGTTGACGGGGGCAGCGTTGCGGTCGGGTCTGGCGGTTTCGTCGCGGCGGGCTGCGGTACCGCAGGTCGCGGTACGAAGGGAGAGAGTGGCGTCGGTGAGACCGACGTTGCGGCGGTTGGTGGTGGCGGGCTGTTGACGACGGCTGGCGCGGGCTGCGGTACGGCGGGTCGCGGCACGAAGGGAGAGAGGACCGTCGGTGAAGGTGTGGGAGGCACGGGTGTGTTCGTCACGACAGGCGCTGCCACTGATGGCGGCGCGACTGGGGCTACAGGCGCGGGGGCGTCTGGAGCGGTGACTACCCCGGTGTCTGCGGTTGGCGGCGAAACGATCGGGAACGCACGCGCCGATGCAGCCGGCGTTGTGACTGCACCCGCGCCCGCAGCCACCGTCGGCGGTAGTATGACCGGGATGACCAACGGCGCTTGCGCGCGCACGGCGAGTGTCGGCACTGCGATTGCCGCTGTTGCGATCGCCACCGTCCTAACCGGAGCCGGTGCGGATGGCGCATTCACGGTCGTCACGGGGCGGACGACGGTGGGAGCAATCGCGCGCGTCGGTAGGCCGGTCGCCTGTATCGCCGGTTGCATCGCGATTGCCTCGGTCGGCGTCGCGATAGGCGACCCACCTCGTCCAAAGACGAGATACCCCGCGATTGCGAGAATTGCCACACCGAGCGTCGCCGTGACGCCGATCAGGAACGCAAGCAGTTGCCTGTTTTGATTAATCGCACCCCCGGCAGGTACGATCACGGAGGGAGAGGGCGGATACTGACCGGCATATGCGACGGGCGTGCCATTCGCAGCCGGTGGCTGGGGTTGATTCGCCCGATAGGCCGCCCATGCGGGATCAACCGCCTCCGCGCCCGGACCGGCGGCGCGCTCATCCTCCGGCCATATCCAGGGCGGCGGGTCGCTTTCGGCTACGGCGGGAGGAGTATATCCCGGCGATGCGCCGTCGCCTGCGTGCCCCTCTGGGCCACGTATGCCACGGTGATCCATTGAACGCCTCCCCATCTTCCCCGCACGGCGATATGCACCCACCTGCCTTTGCACCGAGCATGCATGATTGTCGGCTATCCCTGCGGAAAAGTATAGGCAAAAAGCGCGATGGTCCGCAATCCGCCGGTGCATGCGGGAGTGTCGGCCATCGGCAGTCATCAGATAACGGCAGGAGCGCCATTGGCTCAGGCTATTGCCGACCGATCAGCGTCCCGATTCGGTCAATCGTGCGTTCGGTCGCGTCGGTCGCGCCATCGGCGAGGGAGCGGAGCGCGGCAATGCCTTCCGTGACGGCCGCGCGGGCATGCGCCTGCGTTGCGACGGGGAGCCGGTCGAATGGTCTCCGCACGATCGAGAGCGGCGAACGGAGGATACGCGAAAGCATCGGCGCGCTAGCCGTGCGTAACGACGCGGGTGCGCCGGATAACCCGCTCGTGCTGTGGCGGCTGGATCTTCGTCGTCACGGTGCAATCGCCGTGAATCTGCGTCTGGCAGGAGAGGCGGTCGGAACCGAATCCGATCTGTTTGAGTTCCGCCTTCGTGCGTGGCGACGCGGCGCGTTCCGGCGAGACTTCCATCCGGCAGGTGCCGCAGAGACCGCGTCCCCGGCAATTCGCCACCTTGTCCACACCCTGATAGACCTCGATACCATTATCAAGCGCCACCTGCCGGAGGTTCGCGCCATCGGGTACGTCAACGGAGAGATGTTCCCGCTTGAACCGAATTACTGGCATTCCATCACTCTCCTCTTCCACGTTACCACGCCACTGTGTGATGGGCAGCGGCCGCTGCGGCGTCCTTCATCGCACGCTATGGATAGGATACCACACGGGGATGTATCACTGGGCGATGACAGAGCAGCGTTGCCCACGGAATGAAGCGCCGCAGCATCACATTGCAACACGATGATGTAAAAGGGACAATGCGGGGCGATGGACGCGGATACTGAGGGAGGGCTGGACGGGTGCTGCCTTTTCCAACCCGCATGATCGCGGTGACGACGACCTACCTGCATATCCCGGTGCGGGAGCAGTTCCGCCCGGCGTTCGTCGCGCACCCGGATCTGCGTGTCCATACAATGCGCGCGCCTTCTGTCGCCTTGTACCGCTTCCTCTATGCTGCCATCGGGCGCGATTTCGTCTGGATTGACCGCCTACACTGGACCGACGCACAGTATCAGGACTATTTGTCGCGACCGACGACGACGATCCGTGTACTCTTTCTCCGGGGTACGCCCATTGGCTACATTGATCTGGACGCTTCCGCTACGGAGGCAGCGACCGAGATCGTCTATTTCGGCCTCGTTCCCGCCGTGCATGGCCGAGGTTTCGGGAAGCACCTGCTCTCCGTTGGCGTGCAGCGCGCCTTCGATGATGGCGCGAAGCGAGTGTGGCTGCATACCTGCACGCTCGACGGGCCGCATGCCCTCGCCAACTATCTGGCACGCGGCTTCATCCCCTACAAGACGACGACGCAGGACGAACCCGTGCCGGTGGACTGGCAGCCCTCCGTGCCGATGCCGAGAG
>JALYUS010000689.1 GCA_030853625.1 Chloroflexota bacterium | reverse complement strand
GCCGCTGCCTGTGCCGGTCATTGGTGAGCCGCTTACCCCCGATCTAGCGGTTGCACCGACTCTCGCCGCGCTGGTCGCTCCCGTCGCACCAGACAATGTGGCGGCCGCACCGCACACATTACCTCGCCCGGTCGCACCGGCATCCGTGGCGGCATCGCAGCCTGCTGCCCCACCAGCAGCCTCAATGGCGGCTGCCATCGATTGGGGCCGTGGCATCGCACCACCGCCGACAGAAGAAGTGAATATCCGATTGAGTCCGAGTCAGCGGGCGGTGCTCGACGCACTGGCGGTCATGCCGACAGCGAGTAGCACCGACCTGGAGCGCGCCTGCGGCATCAAGCGGTCCACGGTGCGCGGGGCGCTGAAGGAATTGCGGAGCAAGCTCGCGATCGGGCAGGAGGAGGATATCGTGCGGGCGGCGCGGGAGCGCGGACTCCTCCCCGGCGAAGGAATGCAGCGAGTCGTCTCTGCGGAGTAAGCGTGCAGCGGCGACGAGGAGAGAGATGATCAGGGAGGGGAGCGTTCCTTGGGCTTGCGACCCGGCTTGCCCATGTTCTCGCGCGCGTAGCGGTCGCTTTCCCGCGCCGTGGTCAACCACGTCTTACCGATCTTCGTGGCCCGCAGCGTCCCCCGCTCGGCGGCGCGGCGGAGCGTGTGGGGGCTGCGGCCGATCCGTCGCCCGGCCTGTTGAAGAGAGAGCACCTCGTCCTCGCCGATCTGCATATGTGCATCGTATCAGGGACAAAAGCGATTGAAAATGTGCCGCATATCGTGTATATTTATAGGTGTCGGTAGGGTGACGCGACGCGGAAGGAGCGGACAAGATGCGGGACAAAATCTTCATCACGAATAAAACGGACCTGCACTGGGATCCCGCGACGATGGATGTCCGCTGCGAGCGGCGCGACGACGGACTTCACTTCAACATCACGCAGCGCGTACGGCACCACAGCCCCACCGGCATGGAATGGGGCTTCGCGGGTTCGGGCCCGGCGGATTTCGCCCTCAACATCCTCGATCTCTTCCTCCCCGTCGGCGAGGACGGCTGGGGCGGCATTCGCTGTTGGGATACGCACGTCGTGAGCAGGATCGCGTGGGGTCTCCGTCAGGAGTTCACGTTCGCCTTCATCACCGTGCTGCCGTACGAGGGAGGGATTATCAGCGGTGCGCAGGTTCGCGCGTGGATCGCCGCGATGACCGAACCGGGCTACGCCGTGTTTGGCAGGGCGCGCGATGAAGCGAGCAAGGAATACGAATGGTTGCACGACGACGCATACGAGACGCTGGCCGCCGCCGAGGCGGATGCGACACTGCTGACGACGAACACGGCGGATCCCGATCTCATCGCTTTCACTGCACGCCGTGTCCTGAACGTGCGCTGACAACGGTAGCAATCCCGTGAGAGCGGATTAGCGAATCGTTTCAATGAACGACGGGATCGCGCGGGTCCCGAGATACATCAGCGGCTGCGCGATGCAACGAGCCGTTGCCACCGGCGCGATGCGACCCGGCGGCGCTGGATGCGCCATCCGAGCCAGCCCACGATCCCGGCAAAGCAGGACCCGGCGATCAGGTGCCATGGGCGATCGACTGCTGGTGCCCACGCCACGAGCCACAGATGGGTACCAGCGAGGCCGGAGAGCAGGGCTGCGGTTCCGATGCTCGCGCCCTCGATGCGACGCGGGGACGCGGCACCGTAGCAGCCGCAGTCGCTGCCGTGCTTCGTCGCGAGGAGTATCTGCACAACGAGAAAACCGGCGAAGATGAGGATGGTGAAGGTCGCAACGCGAATGGCGGCAATCCCGGAGAGGAGCGCGCCGGCGAGGGTGATCTCAAGCCAAGGAAAGAGGCGGCCGATCGTGCCGACACTCCACGACGGAAGGAGATGCTGTTGTCGCAGGGTGGCGGCGAACGGCGCGGGGGCGTCCAACTTGGCGAGACCGGCGATGCCGAGGACGGCCGCGAAGTAGCAATCGAGCGCCAAGGTCAGAAACTGCATGATCGTCTCCCGCCCGCGCCGCCGTGCGGGCGGAACAAGCAACCTACCCGTCACGCCCTTGCGTGCCACCGATGATCACCCGATGCCTATTTCC
>JALYUS010000742.1 GCA_030853625.1 Chloroflexota bacterium | reverse complement strand
CTTTAGACAGGAATAATCGTCCGCGCGCCGCACTTCTGATAGAGTGACATTAACGATTGATCGCTGCATGACGACGCGGGAAGGAGGAGCCAGTGCATACGCGGGACGAAATCCGCCTGACGACGCTTGCCGCCTGCGCGGGCTGAGCATCCAAACTTGGGCCGGGGGACCTGGCTCTTGTCCTTGCGCCGTTCGCGGCGGTCGCCACCCCGCCGGAATTGCTCGTCGGCCTCCACACGAGCGACGACGCGGCCGTCTACCGGCTGACGGATGATCTCGCCGTCGTGCAGACAGTGGACTTCTTCGCGCCCGTCGTGGACGACGCGTACGACTACGGCGCGATTGCCGCCGCGAACGCGATGAGCGACATCTATGCGATGGGTGGCGCCGTCCGCTTCGCGCTCAATGTCGCGGCATGGCCGGAGAATCTGAGCGCGGAACTGCTGGCGCGTGTCTTTCAGGGCGGCACAGACGCGATGGCCTCGGTCGGCGCGGTGATCGCGGGCGGTCACACGATCCGCGACGCCGAGCCGAAGTATGGCCTCAGCGTTACCGGCGTCGTCCATCCCGACCGGATCATCACGAAAGCGGCGGCCATACCCGGCGATGTGCTCGTCCTCACCAAACCGCTCGGCACCGGCACAATTACGACAGCGGCGAAGAATCTCCGCGCCGATGTCGCGCACCTCGCGGCGGCGATCGCCAGCATGAAGCGGCTGAACAATGTCGCGTCGCGCCTCGCTGTCGCGGCGGGCGTCCGCGCGGGCACGGATATTACCGGCTTCGGCCTGCTCGGCCATGCCGATGAGATCGCGACGAAAAGCGGCGTCGCGATCACCTTCGACAGCACGGCGCTCCCGTGGCTGGACGGCGCGCGACAGTACGCGATGCAGGGGATTCGTACCGGCGGCAGCGCCCGCAACCGCGACTACTTCGCCGCCCACGTCACCTTCGCGGACGCCGTGGATGACAGTACCCGACAGACACTGTGGGAGTCGGAGACCTCCGGTGGCCTCTTACTCTGCCTCGCGCCGGAGACTGTGGACGACTTCCTTGCGGCATGCCAGGCAGCAGGGCAGGCGGCATGGCGTATCGGTGCAGTGAGGGCGGGCGCGGGCATCACGGTCCGATAATCGGCGTTGGCCGCCGACCGTCGTCTACTCCTCATATCCAAACGTTGGCGGCGCTGGCGGGAGGGCGGGTTCGCCGCCCGTCTCGCGTCGCAGCCATGCCCGGATGTCCGGCTCATGATCCGTATGCAGGTGCGTGAACGAGTACCCCAGCAGCGCGGGGCCGAGGGGCAGGTCGCCCAGCCAGGTGAAGTGACCGGGCGTTAGGAGGGCGTCGCTCGGCATCGCCGCCACCGTTGCGCCCATCGCGTCGAACTGCGCCGCCGTCTCCGCGAGTATCTCCGTGGCGGGCCGATCCTTGTCGCACGCAGCGAACCAGGCGTTGATGGCATCCGTGTCCGTGCTCTCCTCCAGGTCCGCAGGCCACGGGTGGGCAGGCGGCCCCGCTCCTCGATATGCGGCCTCCAGACGGGCAACGGTCAATCCACGCCAGTCATTGAGGTGCGCCGCCATCTCCTTAAATGTCCATGATCCGTTGTTGGCGCCGGGGCGGTCCATCAGCCCCGCGTGTTCCACCGTCGCGACGAGGGTGCTCCAGTAGTGGCGCTCAACGGCGAGCGCGGCGAGGAGATCGTCTTTCGTCGGTGTCATGTCCGGCATTGCTTTCTCCCTTTCGTGTCGGAGTTCGCAGTTCGAAGAAAGGCTCCAATCCTGCTCCAAACTGCGAACTGCGAACTGCGAACTCATCATGCACCGAGGCGCGGTGTGAAGGTGAGGACGACTGCGCCGCCGCCGAGCGGGCTTGGCTCCAGCGAGACCGTGCCACGCAAGTCCGTGGCGACAAGGTTCTGCGTGATTTGCAGGCCGAGGCCGCCATCCACCTCGGCGCGGAAGCCGGGAGGAAACCCCTTGCCGTCGTCTTCGACGCGCACCGTGATCTGCCCATCCCACACGCCAATCTGTACCTTGACGACGCCGCGTATGCGCCCTTCAAGGCCATGCAAGACGGCATTCGCGACCAGTTCATTAATCAGGATTGCCAGCACCGTCGCCTCGCGCGAGGAGACTTCCGCCGGTTCGCCTACGACGACGAACGCGTACTCCGCGCCCGGTGGCAGCAGAGTCGTCGCGGCCTCGTCAGTGACGAGTTTCGCCACCTCATTGACAGTGGTGATGCCAATATCTTCGCGCGTCAGGAGATCATGGACGGCGGCGATTGAGCGGATACGGTTGACGGCTTCTTTGAGCGGTAGCGCCCATGCCTGCTCGCCCGCCCGCCGGACGTGCATCGAAAGGAGCGCGGCGACCGTCTGCAAGTTGTTGCGGACGCGATGGTGCATCTCCTGCAACAAGGCTGATTTGCTCGTCAGCGACCGGCGCGCGTCGTCGTACAGTCGCGCTTGCTCGATGGCGATGGCGGCGGTGTTGCAGAAGGACTCCAGGAGATCAACCTGATCGCGGCTCGGCCCGTTTCCCGCGTCGAAATGGAGGCAGATACCGCCGATCATGCCGTGCGCGGTCCGAAGCGGGATACAGAAAACCGTGCCATCGCCCGCGCCGTCATCCGGGGTGGCCAGCACGACCGGCAACGGATCGCCGGGATCGCGCGTGGACACCTGCATCGCCCGACGGACGGCTTCCTTCCGCATCTCCTCACGCACCGGTGCGCCCTCACCGCGTATCGCCTCATACCCGGCGAGAAAAGTCAGGCTCTCACCATCCGGCCCGAGTTCGTACATGCTGACCACGTCCGCCTGGCCGAGTACCGCCGCCTGCTCCGCGATCGTTTCCAATACCCGCGTCAGGTCCAACGTGCTGGTAACGACTGCCGTGACCTTCTGGAGTGTCTGGAGTTCGGCGATCTTCCGGTGGAGCGCGATGTCGGTCGCCTGGTAGAGGCGCGCGTGGTCAATCGCGATGGCGAGTTCCCCCGCGACGGTGGTCAGAAAGGCGAGGTCGTCGTTGCCCAGCATGCGGCGATCGCGGAAATGCAGGTTGAGCACGCCGACCAACCGCCCAACAGCGGGCAGGAACATCGGCACGGAAACGTGGGCATGCAGATGGCCGTCATCGAGGAGCGGCACGGCGGCGTAGGCGGAATGCCTGTGTGCGTCCGGCGTGGCGATGATCGTTTGCTCCCGCGCGGCGAGGCCGGTGATTCCTTCCCCAACACGCAGCGTCGTCCGACCAATCGCCGTCGTGGGCAATCCGACAGCCGCCGAAAGGATGAGGCGCTCGCGCTCCTCGTCGTGCAAATAGACGCTGCATGCGTCGCTCCGCATCACTTCCGCAGCGGTTGTCACGACCATTTCGAGCATGGGGGCGAGATCGAGCGTCGAGGCGGCGGCGCGATGAATGCGATGAAGCGCGTCGAGTCGAGCAACATGCCGCAGGAGCGTTTCGCGCTCCTGCATGACCGGATCAGATACGGAGCGATGCTGAATCGTCATACGGTGTACCCATCTACAGCCATGTTCCCGCCTCGGAAAGAACCTAACCCCCGGCCCCTTCCCGCGAGGAAGGGGAGGGGACTCACTGCAAGACCGGGGCATTTGGCAAACACCACGGCATCGTGACGAGTCACCCCTTCCCACGCCGAGGAACGGAAGGGACCAAGGGTTAGGTTCCCCCGTCCCAGTGTAGCAGTTTGCATGATTCGCGGCATGCATGCACAATCCGATGGTGGGGAGCGGGTCTATGGGAAGGGTTATGTGTCAATGACGTTGAGCGATCGTCGCGGATTGCGCCGGAGTGCGGTCCTCGTCTTACTTTTTCTGCTCACATTGCTGCCGGCGGCGCAGACGCCCGCTCCGGCCTCCGCCGCACTGACCGATCCCTATCCGGACCGCGACGGGTTCTTCGGTGTCGTCGGGCGCGATCCGTATTACGAGTGGAACACCGATACCGTTCATTTCAACAACGATGTCAACAAAACGGTGCTGGAGAATCTCGTCAAAGAGATGGCGGCGGACGGCGCGAAATGGGTACGAATCGAGTTCTTCGCCGAATATGGCGACGTGGTCGGCCCCGGCACGATGCCGTATGAGAAATACGACTGGTTCCTCACTGACCTCTGTAAGCGCTACAATATGAACGTGCTCGGCCTCCTCTCCTACGGCATCGTGCGGGATACGAACCCTACCTATGCCCTCAATAAGATCAATGATCCCGTTGACCAGTCGGACGGCTCCAACCCGTTCATTCGCGGCTTCGCGAACCGCGCGGCGGAGATCGCCGGTCACTACGCGGGGTACGTCAACGCGTGGGAGATCGTCAACGAGCCGAATGCAAATACGCAACTGGACTTCATTACCAAGGGGCAGCAGCAGCGCATTTTCCCGGACCGGATGGCGGCGATCATGTCGCTCACCTATCCACGCCTCAAGAGTATCAGCCCGGATGTGCCCGTCCTGCTCGGTGGCCTGATCAACGCCCGCGGCGCGTACCCGGACAATTATGATATTCCGTATCTGCGGCAGATGTACAACTCGCCCGTCATCAAGGGGAAGGGTGGCGCGCCATGGGATGCCGTCGCGGATCATCCCTACGACTTAAATGCAGCCGACATCCCCGGCCATCTGCGCGATATGCATACCGTGATGGAGCAGGCCGGCGAAGGATTCAAGAAGATCTGGGTCACTGAATTCGGCATGCAAGCGGCGGCGCCTCCGGTGCCGGAGTCCGGCATCATCCCCGTCACGGACGACGAGGCGAAACAATCGGCGTATCTCAACGACACGCTCTCGGCGCTCACCAAAATGCGCGACATCGTTGAACATGCCTTCTGGTTCAAACTGGAGGACTTCACACTCACCCAAGGGAACCAGGATACGCACTGGGGCTTGTTCGCCTTCCGCCGGGAGGGCGATCATCCCGGCGAACCGTGGCCGCGCAAGGA
>JALYUS010000728.1 GCA_030853625.1 Chloroflexota bacterium | reverse complement strand
GTCAGTCTCGTTCCTTTGACCTGCTTTCCCACGCACCGTACACTGGTGCATCGGTAATAGGATAATGAGGAGGGGAAAGCATGCGCGTGCTGGTGATGGGTTCCGGCGGGTTGGGCGGGTACTTCGGCGGCATGCTCATGCATATGGGCCACGATGTGACTTTTGTCGCGCGCGGGGCGCATCTGGCGGCGATGCGCGAGCGCGGGTTGGACGTGCGTACCGATGAGGAGACGTACCGATTTGCCGCCGTCAACGCAATCGGCGCGCCGGAGGAGGCGACGGGCGATTTCGATCTCATCCTCTTTACCGTCAAGGGATACGATGCTGAGACCGCCGCGACCGCGCTTCGCCCCGTCATCGGCCCGGAGACAGCGGTGCTGACGGTACTGAACGGTGTGGACAGCGCGGAGCAACTGGCCGCCATCCTCGGCCCGGAGCATGTGCTGGCCGGGACGACCTTTATTCGCTCGACGCTCGCCGAGCCGGGCGTCATCGAGCAGATGGGCACACTGCGCCGCGTCGTCTTCGGGGAGTTTGCCGGCGGCGTGACGCCCCGCGTGGAAAAGGTCGCGGATGCGTTGCGGGCGGCGGGCGTGGAGACAGAAGTTGCCGAGGATGCACGCGTCGCCGTCTGGCAGAAGTTCGTCATGCAAGCGCCGCATGCGACGATGACGAGTGTCTGCCAGATGCCGTGCGGCCCGATCCGTGAGACGCCGGAGGGCGACGCGCTCTACCGGACACTGATCGCAGAGTGCGTCGCCGTCGGGCGAGCGAGCGGCGTCGCGCTACCGGACGACGCCGAAGAAACGGCGATGGGCGTCATCTGGAAATTCCTCTACGAGCAAAAGACCTCGATGTCCATTGACTACGAGCGGGGCAACCGCGTCGAGTTGGAGCAACTGACGGGCGCCGTCGTCCGGCGCGGCGCGGCGCTCGGCGTCCCGACGCCAACGTTCGACATCCTCTACGGTGTTCTCAAAGTTCGCGCGATTGCGAGCGGCGGCCTATCGTAGTATTCCGTTATACTGTGCGCGAAACGCCGCACAAAGGAGTATGCCATGGTGACACGTACCGAAGCGACAATCGAAGACCTCTACAACGCCCCGCAGGACGACGGCACGTATGAACTCGTCAACGGAGAGTTGGTGCGTATGTCACCCACCGGATTCGCTCCCAGTCGTGTTGCGGGCCAGATTTATCGCTTCCTTGCGGCATATGAGGAAGTGATGGGTTCCGGCTATGCCTTGAGCGATAACACGGGGTACGTCGTTAATCTTCCGCGACGCAAATCATTTAGCCCGGACGCATCGTATGCCTTGCACGCCCCGGATGATCGGATGCGCTTTATTGAGGGCGCGCCCATCTTCGCTGCCGAAGTGCGGTCGGAATACGACTACAGTCCCGCCGCCGCCCGCGCCTACACCGCGAAACGGCGCGATTACTTCGCGGCGGGCACACTCGTCGTCTGGGATGTGGGCCTGGTGAACAAAACGATTGCATCGTATCGCGCGGACCAACCGGATACACCGACACGCTTCGCCATCGGTGACACAGCGGACGCAGAACCGGCATTGCCTGGCTGGCGCGTCGCGATGAGCGCGATCTTCAAAACCTGAACGTCACTCCCATGCTATCATTATGCCGCGCCCAGGTGTCACTCCGTGCGAGTGCGCCATGTCGTTTGGGTGTGGTAGGGGAGATGGGGAATCAATGGAAACGAAGACGGTTGCGGTGGTTGATGGGCGTGGGGCGGTGCATGACTTTATCGTGGAGACCCTGATGGCGGCGGGCTACGCGGTGCGTGGGTTCCGCTCCCGCGCGACGTTCCTCGTCGAAGCGCCGACCGTTCGCCCGTGGATTATCCTGCTTGGCGCGGACGACGATGCGTTCGATGTGCATACGCCGCTCGTCATGCATTCCCTCCGGGTCGCACCCTACCGGCCGGAACTGCCGGTGATCCTCTACAGCGCGAATCCCGATGCCGCCGAACGCGAGGAGGTCGAGGACGAACCGGATGTCCTCCCGCTGCCGACTCCCTTCACCGCCGAGCGGCTACTCGACGCGGTACGAAGCGTCGCGGAACGGTCCGCCGGAGCGCCTGCGCTCACCGAGCAGGAGCGACGGGTCTGACTGTGGGCTGCCGCAGGGCGAAAGGCATATGCGACCCGATCAGCCATCTCCCATGCCGATGCCGGCCGGCGTCAGGCGATCCGCCGGGAGCGTCCCTTGCTCATAGAGGCGGCGGAGCGTCGGGCGCAGGGCGCTGATCAGCAGCACGAGAAAGATGAAGAGCACGGCGGGCAGTCCAAGAACCGGCGACGCGCCGAAGCGGCCGGCGAGATAGCCATTGGCGAGGTTGCCGAAGGACATGATACCGCCCGCGCTCATGATGAAAATGCCCGTCACGCGGCCTCGCAGCGCGTCCGGCACCGCCTCCTGCACGAGCGTGATAGCGAGCGTCATGAAGAGCGCCTGCGACGCGCCGACCGCCAGCATCGTCAGCATTGCCAGCGTCCACATCCCGGTGATGGACATCAGCATCGTCGCGATCCCGCTCGCCACCGCGCTGACGAAGAGCAGCGTGCCACGCATCGTCGGTGACCGGACGCCCGCGAGAAAGAGCGTCGCGGCGATCGCGCC
>JALYUS010000720.1 GCA_030853625.1 Chloroflexota bacterium | reverse complement strand
ACTCCGCCTTCGTGTAGGCGAAGAGATCGTCCACGAGCCGGTCGAGTTGATCCGCTTTCTGTCGGCAGACCGCGACGTATCGCGCGGCCTTTTCCGGAGAGGCCGCGATTCCCTGCTCCAGCCCGACGAGCGACCCACGCAAGGTGAATAACGGCGTGCGCAGGTCGTGGGCAATGGCGCCAACGAAGAAGCGCCGCTCCTCCTCCAGCGCCGCCTGCCGCCCAATTGAATCTCTCAGCCCATCGCCCATCGCCTGAAAGGCCGCGCGCACCGCCGCGATCTCCTTCACGCGCGACTCCGGCAAGACGAAATCCAGATTGCCGCTCGCGATCCGCCGCGCCGCCCGGCCCATCGCTTCGAGCGGTTTCACGACGGCCCGGCGCATCTGCCAGCCGACATTGAGGATGGCAAGCGCCAGAGCAATCGTCGCTGCGACGCGGGCGAGACCATTGCTGGGTTGCGGCGCGAACAGTTCCATCGTGCCCACTTCCTGCCCATTCTCCACGATCATTGTCTGCTTACCCGGATACATCCCGGACCACCAGCCCGAATGATTGCGCTCCCCATCATGGCTGGCGCGGAACACTTCAGCGCCGGACGGATCGCGGATCACGACCCCTGCATCGAGCGTGTTCAGGGTGTCACGGATGGAGGCTTGCCATTGCGGATCGTGCCAGCGAGCGGCGTTCGCCGC
This sequence comes from Chloroflexota bacterium, assembly GCA_030853625.1. Lineage (GTDB taxonomy): Bacteria > Chloroflexota > Chloroflexia > Thermomicrobiales > JALYUS01 > JALYUS01. The sequence continues at coordinate 2,264 of JALYUS010000720.1, read as the reverse complement.
GATCTCCCGTTGAGCAGCGCCGAGCGCCGCATCTTGTTGCTGTGTCTGTTGGGGCTGCAATACATGGCGGTCGAACACGTCCGTGATTCCGTAGGCGAGCGCGGGCAAGACGAAAAAGGTCAGCATCCCGACGATCATGTACTGGCGGATGCCGAGCATCTTCATTGCTTCGTCCCCTCGAAGCGGTAGCCGACGCCCCAGATATTGACGATCAGCCGGGGAGCGGTCGGGTCCGCTTCGATCTTCTCCCGAATCCGACCGATGTGGACCGTCACCGTATGCCGGTCGCCCGCGCCGCCCCAGAAATGGTCGAGCAGTTGCTCGTACGTGAAGACCTGACGTGGATGCTCGGCGAGGAGGCAGAGGATTTCGAACTCGCGCGGGGTGAACGAGACGGGTGTGCCGTCCACGCGGACCTCGCGCGCCCGTGCATCCAGCGTCAGCCGCCCGTAGTCCAGCACGGCGTTCTGGGCAGTCTCCTGCCTGCCGGAGCGGCGCAGCACCGCCCGGACGCGCGCCACCACTTCCGGCGGCGTAGCGGACTTGACGATGTAATCATCGCCGCCCAGCCCAAGCCCGCGAATCTTGTCCAAATCCTCGCCCCGCGCACTCAGGAACAGGATTGGCACGTCGCTTGTCTTGCGGACTCGCCGACAAAACTCGAAGCCGCTCTCCCCCGGCATCATGATGTCGAGCAACACGCAGTCCACCGGCGTTCGATCGAGGATAGCGGCGGCTCCCCGCGTGTCGAGCGCGCCCTCGACACGGAAGCCGTCGGCCTCGAGAAAATCCCGCATCATCTCCACGATCGCCGCGTCGTCATCCACGACCAGCACCGTTCTGTCATCCGTCATGGGGATCCCTCCATTCAGCATCCGGCATGAGCCGGTAATGCGCATTCGCTATCGCCCATTGCCGGTATTGTCCCATGCCCAATGGGCATGAGGAGGTTTCGTCCGCGTCCGTGATGGGACTGTAGACGCTTCGTGACTGTTTCGTGACTTCCCGCCGCACCCGTTCGTGATTTTCACGGTTCATCATGGGGATGTGCTTCCGGATTCGGCCGGGCACAGGCGCGATACATGATAGGCGAGGAGCGTTTGCAATGAGAAAGGTCGCCTCCAGGATGCATGGTGGTCTCGCTTGGGTGATTCTCGCGGCGGTCATCGCGCAGTTCTTCTTCGCGGGGCTTGGGGTCTTCGGGGCGGCAGGCTTCGGCGCGCATAAGATGACCGGCTACCTGATCGAGGCCGCGTCGCTGATTCTGCTGATTCTGGCGCTTGCTGGCAGACTGGGGCGCATGTGGACCAGGCTGTCGGCCTTGCTGTTTGCATTGACCATCGTGCAGAGCCTCTTGCCCAGCGGCCCGGCCCTGGTCGCCGCGTTTCACCCACTCAATGCGGTGGCAATCCTGTTTATCACCCTCTTCCTTGCCCGACGCGGGATGGCGGTCGGCGCGTCGCTTCGGACCGCCGGTTTGTAGGAATCTGTGAAAGGAACAGCAGATGTACACGGATCACACTGATGATATGAGCAGGCGCGGTGGGAGCGCCCGTGACCGGCGGATGCGCGCCTCCGATGCGGAGCGCGAGGCAACGGCGAACGTGCTCCGGCGGCACTACACGGAGGGGCGGCTGGACGCGCAGGAGTATGACGAGCGGATCGAACGCTGCTACGCGGCGAAGACGCTTGCTGATCTGGATGAACTGTTCGGCGACCTGCCGCGTGTGGAGACAAGGGAACGGGAACCGGCCCATGCACGCCATGCCTATCGCCCACCGTGGCGATTCGCGGTGATCGTGCCCATCGTGATTGCGCTCATCGTGATCTCCGCCCTGACGGGCGCGCATCTCTTCTGGCTGGCGTGGCCGCTGTTCTTTTTCGTCCTCGGCCCATTTGGTCTCTTCGGTCGCTGGCGCCGCACCGGGCACGATCGGTGGCGCGGCGATGGAACGACATCCGTATAACGCCGGCCATACTTACCCAACCCCCTTCTCGATACGGGAAGGGGGTTGGGTATTTCCGCGCCACTATGGCTAGGTCTGGAATGTCACCGTGGCGAGAATCGCTTGAATATCATTGTAGTTCGGCATCGGGCTAGCATCGGCGAGGGCGATGAAGGAATAGATCTTATCCTTGTGAAAGACGACCACAATGATGCTCGATCCAGGCCTGGCGGTTGCCGTCTTTGCCGGTGATGAGTGGGCGGGTGAGCGGCACGCCGCGTTCGGTCAGTTGCGCGACGACCGCGCCGAGGTCATCCA
>JALYUS010000707.1 GCA_030853625.1 Chloroflexota bacterium | reverse complement strand
ATCGCTGCCGTTCGCCTTGGGTCAACTCCACGACATAGACCTTTTTCCGCATCGTCGCCTCCTTCGCGATGCGGTATCCTTACCTCAGACTGAGCGCAGTGTCAAAATCACCGTGGCGGAGGACTAGGAAAAAGCGAGCAAGCGCGGCATACTGTTTAGGTAGGGCATACGAACGCGAGAAAGGAAGCGCAAATGGAACTCGGGATGGTCGGGTTGGGGCGGATGGGTGGCAACATGGTGCGACGGCTCATTAAGGATGGGCATACCTGCGTCGGCTTCGCCCGCAACCCGAAGACGCGGCAGGAATACGGCAAGGACGGCATGATCGAAGGCACGTCGCTCGAAGACCTCGTTAGCAAACTATCGAAGCCGCGCGCCGTCTGGCTGATGGTGCCCGCCGCGACGGTGGATCAAACGGTGGAGCAACTGATCCCGCTGCTCGACAAAGACGACATCATCATTGACGGCGGCAACTCGTACTATCATGACGACATCCGCCGCGCCGCCGAACTGAAACCCAAAGGTATTCACTATGTGGACTGCGGCACGAGCGGCGGCGTCTGGGGTTTGGAACGCGGCTACTGCCTGATGATTGGTGGCGAGGATGCGGCCGTCAAGCGGCTCGACCCGATCTTCAAGACGCTCGCGCCCGGCAGCGACGCCGCGCCGCCGACGCCGGGCCGCGAGAAGGCGACCGGCACCGCCGACCAGGGCTATCTGCACTGCGGGCCGAACGGTGCGGGCCACTTCGTCAAGATGGTCCACAACGGCATCGAGTATGGCCTGATGGCAGCCTACGCGGAGGGCCTCAATATCCTCCACCACGCCAATGTCGGCAAGACCCAGCGCACTGTGGACGCCGAGACGACGCCACTCGCGCATCCCGAGTATTATCAATACGACATCAATATCGGTGAAGTCGCCGAACTCTGGCGGCGCGGCAGCGTCGTTGCCTCGTGGCTCCTCGATCTCAGCGCCCAGGCGCTCCTCACCGACCCGTTACTGGAAAAATTCGGTGGCCGTGTGTCGGATTCCGGCGAGGGGCGCTGGACGATCAGCGCCGCGATTGACGAGTCCGTGCCCGCGCCGGTCCTCAGCACGGCGCTCTTCGCGCGGTTCTCATCGCGCGGCGAGGCCGAGTATGCCAACAAAGTGCAATCCGCGATGCGCTTCGCATTCGGCGGACATCTGGAGAAGGAAGCCGATCAAAAGGGAGGGTGATCGTGGCCGCGCCGCTCACTGATGCGCTCGTTTTCTTCGGCGCCACGGGCGATCTCGCCTTCAAGCAGATATTTCCCGCCTTGCAGGCGATGATCCGGCACGGCCATCTCGATGTGCCGATCGTCGGTGTGGCGCGGCGCACGCAGACCGCCGATCAACTGCGGACGCGCGTCCACGACAGCCTCGCGCAGCATGGCGGCGTGGATAAAGAGGCGTTCGCGAAACTGCTGTCGCTGCTCACCTACGTTTCCGGCGATTACGGCGATCCGGGGACATACAAGGACTTGAAAAAGGCGCTTGGCGCCGCGACGCATCCGCTGCACTATCTGGCGATCCCGCCAAGTTCGTTCGAGACCGTCATCGAGGGGCTGGCGAAATCCGGCTGCGCGACAGATGGCCGGGTGGTGATCGAGAAGCCGTTCGGGCACGATCTTGCCTCCGCCGAGGAACTGAACAGGGTCCTGCTCTCCGCCTTCCCTGAATCGGGTATTTTCCGCATTGACCATTATCTCGGCAAGGAACCGGTGCAGAATCTGCTCTACTTTCGCTTCGCCAATGCCTTCCTGGAGCCGATCTGGAATCGCAACTACATCGAGAGCGTCCAGATCACGATGGCGGAGCAGTTCGGCGTGGCGGATCGCGGCGCGTTCTACGACGAGACGGGCGCGATCCGCGATGTCGTGCAGAATCATATGCTGCAAGTCACCGCGCTCCTCGCCATGGAGCCGCCGATCAGCGGTGGCCACGAGGCGATCCGCGACGAGACGACCAAAGTCTTCAAGGCGATGATTCCGCTCGAACCCGCGAATGTCGTGCGCGGCCAGTACACGGGGTATCGGCAGACGGAGGGCGTCGCGCCCGACTCGCAGGTCGAAACCTTCGCTGCCGTCCGGCTTCATCTCGATTTGTGGCGCTGGGCGGGCGTGCCGTTCTACATCCGGGCTGGCAAGTGCCTGCCGGTGACGACGACCGAAGTGGTGGTCGAACTGAAGCGCCCGCCGCAGACCGTCTTCGCGGAGACGCTGCCCAGCCACCTGAACCACCTGCGCTTCCGCCTCAGCCCCGATGTCGTGATGGCCCTTTCCGCGCGGGTCAAGGCGCCGGGCGAGGCAATGATCGGGGAAGATGTGGAACTGATCGCCCGTCTTCAGCCCGGCGGTGATGAGATGGCCCCCTACGAACGGCTGCTCGGCGACGCGATGCGCGGCGATCCAACCCTCTTCGCGCGGGAGGATGCTATCGAGGCGGCGTGGCGCGTCGTGGACCCGATCCTCGGTAACGCAACGCCCGTCTACGAATACAATCCGGACACCTGGGGGCCAACGGAATCAGAGCAGTTGATCGCGGCAGACGGCGGCTGGCACAACCCGACAACGGAGCCAACGTGATGGGAACGCGCCTACCCCCTAACCCCCTCCCTAAAGGGAAGGGGAACGAAAGAGCGGACCCGATCTCCCTTCCCTTTAGGGAGGGGTCGGGGGTAGGTAGATGACCGCGCCGCACCGCGTCGTCTTTCTTTTCGATGTGGACAACACCCTGCTCGATACCGACCGGGTGACGGCCGACCTGCGGCGGCATCTCGAACGGGCGGTCGGGGCAGAGCGGAGCGCGCGGTACTGGGCGATTTTCGAGGAATTGCGTGGTGAACTCGGCTACGCGGATTATCTCGGCGCACTCCAGCGCTATCGCGGCGAATACCCGCGTGATCCACACCTGCTCACCGTCTCCTCCTTTCTCATCAACTATCCCTTCGCGAACCGGCTCTTCCCCAATTCGCTCGATGTGCTGGAAAAGTGCCGCGCCTGGGGGCCAACGGTGATCCTCTCGGACGGCGATGTCGTCTTTCAGCCGCGCAAAATCGAGCGCTCCGGCCTCGGAGAGGCGGTCGGCGGCGATGTGCTGATCTACATTCACAAGGAGCAGGAACTGGAAGATGTCGAGCGGCGCTATCCGGCGGAGCAGTACGTCCTGGTGGACGACAAATTGCGCATCTTAGCCGCCGTGAAGCAGGTCTGGGGCGACCGGCTGACGACCGTTTTCCCAAGACAGGGCCACTACGCGCACGACCTGAAAGAGATCGCGAAGTACCCGGGAGCGGACATTACCGTCGAGCGCATCGGCGACTTATTGGCATATGACTTGCCCGCGTTTCTCACGACCCGATCCACGAACCGATAATATCGAGCGGCAGACAGGCAACGGCGGTGAGATTGGAAAGCACCCGATGGATACTCAAGAGCCAACCCTCGTTCCGCGAGCGTGTCCT
>JALYUS010000699.1 GCA_030853625.1 Chloroflexota bacterium | reverse complement strand
GCCGATGATGGTGTACTATCTTCTGTGGAGATTGCTCCATAGGTGAGATTCATCGGTTTGGGAGGTGGAAATGACGGCAACGACGGTTGATTATGACATTGTGGACATCGGCCTCGCGGAGCAGGGGCGGATGCGGTCGGACTGGGCGGAGCGGCAGATGCCCGTCCTACAGACGATTCGCGAGCGATTCGCGAAGGAGCAACCGCTCAAGGGTTTGCGTATCGCGGTGAGCCTGCACATCACGACGGAGACGGCGGTGCTACTGCGGACGTTGAAGGCGGGCGGCGCGGAGATCGCCCTCTGCGCCTCGAACCCGCTCTCGACGCGCGATGACGTTTGCGCCACGCTCGTTGCGCACGAGGAAATCCCGGTCTACGCCTACTATGGCGAGGATGTCCAGACGTATTACCGGCATGTGGATCAGGTGCTGGCGCACAAGCCGCAACTGACGATGGACGACGGCGCGGACCTGATCGTCAAGTTGCATGAGATGGGCGGCAAAACACTCAGCCGCGTGATTGGCGGCATGGAGGAGACGACGACGGGTGTGATCCGCGTCCGCTCGATGGAGCGCAACGGCATCCTCAAGTTCCCGGTCGTCGCCGTCAATGACACGCCGACCAAGCGGTTCTTCGACAACCGCTACGGCACCGGCCAGAACACGGTGGACGGCATCCTGCGCGCCACGAATATTCTGATCGCGGGCAAGGTCGCGGTCGTCGCGGGCTACGGCTGGGTCGGGCGCGGCATCGCGTTGCGGCTGAAGGGGATGGGCGCGAACGTCATCATCACCGAGGTTTCGCCGATTGCCGCGCTCGAAGCGGTGATGGAGGGGTACCGCGTTATGCCGATGGCGGACGCGGTCAAGGAGGCGGACATCATCGTCTCCGCGACGGGCGGCACCGAGATCGTCTCCCGCGCACACTTCGCGAACCTCAAAGAAGGCGTCCTGCTCTGCAACAGCGGGCACTTCGATGTCGAGATTGATGTCAAGGGTCTGCGCGAAACAGCCGTCTCACACAAGATGGCGCGCACCAACACCGAAGAGTATCTGCTCCCCAGCGGCCAGCGCGTTTACCTCCTCGCGGAGGGGCGGCTCGTCGGCCAGGCGGCGGCGGAAGCCAGCCCGGCGAGTGTGATGGACATGTCCTTCGCCGATCAGGCGCTGGCGACCGAATGGCTCGTCCAGAATCAGGCATCGCTCGAAGCGAAGGTCTACAACATCCCATCCGAACTCGATCTCGGCGTCGCGAAACTGAAATTGGCAACGCTCGGCATCAAGATAGACGAACTCTCCGCGCGCCAGAACGAATACAACAACGCCTGGCAGGAAGGGACCTGAACCGTTCATCTCAGCGGAAAAGAACCGAACATGAGGAAGGGGCGAACGCCTCTTCCTTTCTCGTGTTGGGCAAAGAAAGAGGGGAGGCGCACGCCTGCGTCTCCCCTTTCATGCGCCGTGTCGGCGCTCCGGTTGTCGGTTCATGCGTGATGAATGAGTACCTCATGCCCGTCTCTACGTTTCGGGAGATCGTCAGGCTGCGCCGGCCGCTTCCAGCCGCTGACCGACGGTGACGAGCGTGCGGCCAACGCGCGCTTTCAGGGCGACCGTTGTGCGTTGGGCGCGTCGCGCGCGTTCCGCCTCCTGGAGCATCTGTTCACGTGCTGCCTGCGCTACCCGTTCCTCGACGTACATCTGGGCCAATGCCACACTCTGCAAAGACAACATGGTATTCACCGCTTTCCTTGTCGGGCGCAGTGGAAACCCACCGCACCCGCTATCTTCGTTGTTTCTCTCGCTGCTTCTTCCGGCGGAAGAGAAGGATTCGTCCCTCGGTGCGTCCTTGCTCCACGAGGAGTACCGCGTCCGCGATACTCAGCATCGTGGCCGCGTCCGGGGCTGCTTTCTTCATCGGGTCACTCCTTTCCGTGTCGTCATGCGGGTCGTCCGCGTCTTTCGTGGCGTCATCCTGCCACTCCTTTCTTCATCTCCCCGGCGATTAAGCACCGTGCCGGGCGGGCAAAATAAAACCGGCGGCCCCGCTTGTGGGGACCGCCGGCGTGG
>JALYUS010000624.1 GCA_030853625.1 Chloroflexota bacterium | reverse complement strand
CACTCTATCGGCGGGCAATTCAAGAAATTCTTCGATCAGAATGGTGGCGCGTTCGTCTTCGGCTACCCGATCTCCGAGGAGACGATCGAGCCGAATCCGACCGATGGCGTCGCCTATACCGTCCAGTGGTTCGAGCGGGCGCGTTTCGAGTTTCACCCTGAGTTCAACGACACGCCGAATGCCATCGAACTCGGCCAACTCGGCCGCCAACTCCTGCTCGGCCAAGTCGGCCTCTACAAACCGCAATGCTCGCCGCTCTACATCCAAAAACCGCTCCTCCCCGAATGTAGATAAACAACGGGGCGCAGAGAACACAGAGGACGCAGAACGCGCAGAGAGGAAAGAGAGGAAAGATTCTTCACTCCCTCTCTGTGTTCTCTGCGTCCTCTGCGATCTCTGCGTTAAGTTTCCTTATGCCCGCTATGGTACGCTATCAGGCACATGGCGAATGATGGCGTGGAGGAGGGGGCGACGATGCTAATGACGGTAGTCGAGGATGTGTTCGCGCGGGAAATTCTCGACTCGCGCGGCAATCCGACGGTGGAAGTGGATGTCTATCTCAGCGATGGGATCAAGGGAACGGCGGCGGTGCCGTCGGGCGCGTCCACGGGGCAGCATGAGGCGGTCGAACTGCGCGACAAGGACCCACGCCGCTATGGCGGCAAGGGCGTGCAGAAAGCGGTCGCGAACGTCAACGACGTGATCGCGGAGGAGATCGTCGGACTCGATGCCCTGAATCAGATCGAGATTGACCGGCTGATGATCGCCCTCGATGGCACGAAGAATAAGAGCCGTCTCGGCGCGAACGCGATCCTCGGCGTCTCACTCGCCGTCGCCCGCGCCGCCGCGCTCGCGCTCGACATTCCGTTGTATCGCTACCTCGGTGGCCCAAGCGCGCGGACGCTCCCCGTGCCGATGATGAACATCCTCAACGGCGGCAAGCACGCCCTCGGCAGCAGCGTGGACATGCAGGAATTCATGGTGATGCCCGTCGGCGCGCCCTCCTTCCACGAGGCGCTCCGCTGGGGCGCTGAAACCTTCCACGCCTTGCAAGGCGTGTTGCATGACAAGGGCTATCCGACGCAGGTCGGCGATGAAGGCGGCTATGCGCCATCGCTCGGCTCGAACCAGGAAGCGATTGAACTGATCCTCCAGGCAATCGAGAAGGCGGGCTACGAGCCGGGCGAGGATATATTCATTGCGCTCGATCCCGCATCGTCCGAGTTCTACGAGGATGGCATCTACAATCTCAAAGGCGAGGGGCGCACCTTCACGCCAACGGAGTTGATCGCCTACTATGAAAATCTCGTCGCGCAGTACCCGATCATTTCGATCGAAGACGGTTTGGCCGAGGACGATTGGACGAACTGGCAGACGCTCACCGAGCAACTGGGCGACCGCATTCAACTCGTCGGGGACGATCTCTTCGTCACGAACACGCAATTCCTCGAACGCGGCATCCGCGAGAATGCGGGCAACGCTATCCTCGTCAAACTGAATCAGATCGGCACGCTGACCGAGACCTTCGAGGCCGTCGAGCGTGCCCAGCGCGCCGGATGGGCGGCGGTGATCTCCCACCGAAGTGGCGAGACGGGGGATACCTTCATCGCGGACCTCGTCGTCGCGACCAATGCCGGGCAGATCAAGACGGGCGCGCCCTCGCGCGGGGAGCGCGTCGAGAAGTACAACCAACTGCTCAGAATCGAGGAGGAGTTGGAAGAATCGGCGCTCTTCCTCGGTCGCCGTGCTTTCCCACACCTGCGCTGATGTTGATGCGGTAGAGCAAGCCAAAGAAGGTCCCTGCATAATGCTCACTGAAGGAGATGCAAGCGAAGCGAAGTGGGATGAGATTCGTGCCTGGCTTGCGCCGGGTGTTGATATTAATGTAAACGAGCCAATGACGGAGTCATCACCGTATCGCGCAGTAATCGAAGAGTTTGGCCTTACTGGCGAAGGAGAGACGTACGAGAAGGCTTTCGACGCGGTGATCGAGCACTTTGCGACGTTCCTTGCTGACTTGATTGCTGAAGACTCTCTCCTGCCCAATCGCAGTGTTTGGTTCGCAAAGTATCCGCGCCCGCCGGATAGCGGATATGGCTGATTCAGAAATCGTCGCGGAAATCCGCATGGCAATTGAAGTCGCAAATTACGAACTCGACTTGGCGAAGTGTCTACACTACGACAAGACAGACGATTCTACGGACGCTGGCTTCATGTTTCAGCGGAGTACGATATCGAGACGGGCGTTATGCTCATAACGATGTATCGCCCGAACCTGCGAGAGTGGCGATCGGAGCGCGTACGGAGGTAATATCCATGCGATATACATCAAAGACAATCGAACGAGAAGTCGTGGGGCCGTTTATTGGCAAGCGGTTTCCTAGCATGTCCGATGGTGTGGTAAATGCACTGTTGACCGTTGAATATCGTTTCGAGGGTTTCACGATTACCATTGTTGGCATCCCGGCACGCTGGGATCGCGCTACGGGCGCGGAGTATGTTACCGGCAAAGTGGGTCGTGAGGTTAATGCGCGAGTGACAACGCTTGCCGCGATACTTGAGGGCCGAAGGCAAGGATCTATCGAACTTCTGGGAATGGTAAGATCACAGCCTCCGGTCGAACAGATATTGCAGGCCGAGGGGCGATTAAATCGCGCACAGATGATCGCTGAAGTGCTACAGGCCACACCGTTTCGTGTGTCCTTGAACCTTTCACACGCGGCGTAACCCGGTTTCTGCAGCGGTGTGACCTTCAACCATCCGGCCATGCGACCTTTCCATCGTGGGCTTGACGGCCCGATGCCGCCATACTATCGTTACCTCAACAAGTGAAAGCATTGCCGCGGGGGCCTGGGGAGCCGGGCTGAGAGGGCGACCGCGATCCGTCGCCGACCGTCGAACCTGATCCGGGTCATACCGGCGGAGGGATGCGCATTGACGCCGCCATCGCACAGCAACCGAACCAGTCAGCCATATCACGAGCGCGCCGCACGCTCGCTGTCGCGGATCGCGGAAGCACGGCCACTGATCCACCACATCACGAACCCGGTGGTGGCGAACGATGTCGCCAATCTCACGCTCGCCTTCGGGGCGTTGCCCGTCATGGCCGACGCGCCGGAGGAGGTGGCGGAGATTACCGAAGTCGCGCAGGCGCTCGTCCTCAATCTCGGTGTGCTCTCCGCCGCGAAGTTCGAGGCGATGCTCCGCGCAGGGCGGGTCGCGGCGGCGCGCAGTATCCCGATTGTCCTCGATCCCGTCGGCGCGGGCGCGACCGCGTTCCGCACGGCGAGTGCGTTGCGCCTGCTCGCGGCACTCCCCATTACCACACTACGCGGCAATCGCGGCGAAATCGGGGCCCTGTTGGGCGCGGGCGCAATGCGCGGCGTCGAAGCGGTCGGAACGGAGGATCCCCACGCCATCGCGACCGCCGCAGCGGCGCGCTTCGGCGTGGTCGTGGCCGTGACGGGCGTCGTTGATGTCGTTGTCGGCAACAAACAGGACTATGCGGTGCATAATGGCGATCCGCTTTTGCCGCGTGTGACGGGAACGGGATGCATGGCATCAGCGGCGGTCGGCATTCTGCTCGCGGCGGGTGATAACGCCGCTATGCAGACCGCCCTCGCGCTCGGCTTGTATGGGCTGGCCGCCGAGCGCGCCGCCACACCGACGGACGGCGGGAAACGACCGGGGCCGGGCACATTCCGCGCCCGCTTGCTTGATGCAGTCGCCGCGTTGTCGGCGTCCGGCGTTGCTGGTATCAGGATTACAAAGAAGGAAGAAGAGCAATGAAAACCAGGGATGTCGCGCGGGCGGCGCTCTTTACGGCGTTGGCAGTCGCACTCTCACCGTTGAGCATTCCGGTCGGGACGACCAAGGTCTTTCCGATTCAGGCATTCGTAAATGTCGTCGCCGCCGTGTTGATCGGGCCGTGGTATGCGATTCTCGTCGCCTTCGCGACCTCCGTGCTGCGCAACTTCCTCGGCACCGGCACGATCAACGCGTTCGCGGGGAGCATAATCGGCGCGGCGCTCGCCGGATTCATCTGGCGCGCGACGCGGAACATCTACCTCAGCGCCCTGGGGGAGATTTTCGGCACGGGGGTGCTCGCCACGCTCGTTACGGTCTACCTCGTCTCGCCGAATATTCTCCATAAACACCCCGCGCTCGCGGTGATCGGCCTCAGTTTCCTCGGCAGCACCATCCTCGGCTCAGTGATCGCCGTGGTCGTGCTCAAGGCGCTCACGGCGGCGGGATATGGCCCGTCATCCCGCCGCAACGAATGGCTCGCAACATCGCGCCGGTAAGGCAGACGCAGATGCTCGTCTACCAGCATGCCGGGTTCCGCTATGCCGCCCAAGCGGGCGGCGAAATGCTTGCAGCGGTGACGGATATGGACCTCGCCGTGCCACAGGGCAATTTCCTGCTCCTGCTTGGCGAAAGCGGGTCGGGGAAGTCTACACTCGTGCGGATGGCGAACGGGCTGATTCCCCATTTCCATGAAGGCGAATTCACGGGTATGGTGCGCGTCTGCGGCGACGATACCCGCGCGCATCCTGTCCGCGCGCTCTCCCGCACGGTCGGCGTCGTCTTTCAGAATCACGAGGCGCAGGTGTTCAACGCGACCGTCGAGCGCGAACTGGCGTTTGGCCCACGTCAGCAGGGGCTTGCGCGTGAAGAGATCGCCGTACGTATTCACGCGGCGGCGGAGCAGGCAGGGATTACCCATCTGCTGGCGCGCCCGACGACGCACCTTTCCGGTGGCGAGCGGGCGCGCGTCGCCATCGCAAGTGTCGTGACGATGCAGCCCCCCCTGCTCATCCTCGATGAGCCATCCGCCGCGCTCGATCCGATGGCCGCTGAGGCGCTCTGGGCGCTCCTCGCCACGCTGCATGAGGGCGGCACGACGATTGCCGTCGCCGAGCATCGCCCTGGCCATCTCTGGGCATCTGCCCTCTCCGTCGCGGGCATGGGCGATGGCAGGCTGGCTGTGTATGGCACGCCGGAAGCGGTACTGCGGAGCGCGACGCAGGCATCCGCTCTGCCATTGCCCGCCGTCGCGCGATTATGCATGGCGGCCGGGTTGCCGGAGCGGCCCCGCACGATAGCCGAAGCCACCGACATCCTGCGCGCCCGGCGCCTCACGCTCGCACCCCAACCGGCAGAGATCATGGTGCCGGGTGAGCCGCTGCTCGTCGCGGAAGCGGTACGCGCCGAGCGGGATGGCCGTGTCGTGCTGCACGGCATTGATGTGCGGCTCCATCGTGGGGAGACCATCGCGCTCGTCGGCACGAACGGCGCGGGTAAGACGACCCTGCTCCGCCTCCTCGCGGGCCTGGCGCGCCCGGACGGTGGCCGGATCACCGGCGGCGATGGCATGCCGATACCGCGCAATCGGATCGGGATGCTACTCCAGAATGCGGACGACGCGCTCTTTTGCCGTACCGTGCGCGACGAAGTGGCCTACAGCGCGCACGCACTCAAGCGGTATGACACCGCGTGGATGGCCATGCTGATCGCCCGCTTCGCGCTCGAACCGTTGCTGGGACGCCCGCCCCTCGGCCTCAGTGATGGTGAGAAGCGGCGGGTCGCCCTCGCCGCGATGCTCGCGCACCGCCCGGACATCGTTCTGCTCGATGAACCGACCGCCGGGCAGGATCGGCAGCGGCGGTATGCCCTCGCCACCGTGCTGGCGACGCTGCGCGCGGAGGGCATCGGCGTCATCCTCGCGACGCACGATATGGAGTTCGCGGCGGCGCACTGCCAGCGCTGGCTCGTCCTCTCCGACGGCGCGCTGATCGCCGATGCGCCTCCGGCCACGGTGATGAGTGATCCGCCCCTACTCGCCCGCGCGCACCTGCTGCCGACGCCATTCGCCAGCCTCGCGACGGCGCTTGGCATCCCGTATCCCGGCGAGGATGCGCTGCTTGTGCCGGATCGCGTGCCGAGGATTACCCGATGAGGCTGGACCCGCGCGCGAAACTCTGGCTCTATTGCGCCGCGATTGCCGCCGCGCTGGTCACGAATGCACCGGCGTTCCTCTGCGGGTTCGTCCTCGTCGCGCTCGCCGTCATCGGGCTGGTACATGGTCTGCGACAGTGGCTGGCGATGCTGCGCCTCCTCGCGCCGATGCTCGTGATGCTCGGTCTCTTCTCGGCCATCGGCAGCAGCCCGACCGACGCGGTCGCGCCGGCGCTGAAATTGCTGCTTCTCGGCACGATTTCGAGCGCCTTCTTTGCCACAGTGACGGTTGATGAACTAGGGGACGCACTCACGCTCCTGCGCCTGCCGCCGGGGATCGCGTTCGTGCTCGTCGGCGGGCTGCGCTATGCACCGGCGATGCGGGAAAGTTGGGCGGCATTGGGCGATGCGCGACGGGCGCGCGGCGCGGAAACCCCACACGGCATCCGCGCCCTCGCGGAACACGCCCGCATGCTGACGCCCGCCATTGTGCGCGCCCTCCGCACAGCGGACGCGATGGCCGAAGCGATGGAGTCGCGCGGCTTCGGCACGCCGGGCGCGACGCTGATGGACATCTATCGCCTGCGGGCGCTCGACTGGCTGGTTATCACGGGAAGTGTTGTTGCATTCGCATTATACATTGTCTGGAAATGACATTGGGGCCGCAGATACGGGGAGAGCAGGCTTCCGCATATATAGTATCGAGAGGACGGTTACATGAGCCTGAGAAGTAACAAACTTGTGCCGGAATTGAGCGTTTCTAACTTTGAAAAGAGCGTGGATTTTTACGTTCGGGTTTTGGGGTTTTCAATTGCGTATCAACGTAAAAAAGAGGGTTTTGCGTTTCTTGCATTAGGTGAAGCGCAAATAATGATTGATGAAACGGGAAAAGGAAGAACATGGAAAACTGCCGAGTTCGATTATCCACTTGGCAGAGGGGTTAATTTTCAGATAGAGGTGGAAGATATCCAAACGATTGTCGATTGTTTAAGGAGCGAAAACATTGAATTATTCCTGGAGACGGAAGAAAAGTGGTATCGAAAAAACGGCCACGAAGTCGGGAATAAACAATTTCTGGTAAAAGACCCTGATGGGTATCTCCTCAGGTTTACTGAAAATCTCGGCACACGACCTGTTACATAAACAGGTCGCCCCACTACCCGCCCTCGCCTTCACGCATGCATCCACAGCCGATGATCCCCGCCCCCTCCCGACGCGGGAAGGGGGGTTTGGGGATGCGGCTTCACAGGCTCTTGCGAATGGCCTTGATGCCCGCGCCGAGCCGGTCGAGGTCTTCTTCGGTGTTGTAGAAGCCGGTGGCGACCCGGAGCGCGTTCGGGTTGTTGATGTACTTGTTCACGTCGCGGATGGTCACGCCATGCTCCGCGAGCAGGCGGTTCTTTAGTTCGACCGGCTCGATGCCGTCCATCGTGAAAGCGACGAGACCCGCCATGTGCTCCTCAGGCGTGACGGCGGTGATGCCTTTGATGGCGGAGAGCATTTTGTGCGCGTACTCGCCGAGGCGCTTGATCCGCGTGTACGCCCAATCCAGCCCGACCTCATCGCGAATCCATTCGGTGGAGACTTTCTGCCCGACGAGCAGGGGCAGGTTATAGCCGCCGACATCGAAGCGGCCCGCACCCGCCGCCGGGGTGAACGACGCGCCGTAATAGTCGAGCGAACCCCACTGCATGCCACCGCCGAACGTCTGCTCGATCTCGCCGATGCTGCTCGGACGGACATAGAGCGATCCGGTGCCTTCCGGCCCGCAAATCCACTTCTGGCCGGGGCAGGCATAGAAGTCGGCACCGAGATCGTCCATATCCAGCGGCAGGGAACCGAACGACTGCGCCGCATCCACCGCGACGAGCACATCGTGGCTGTGCGCCATCGCGGTGATCTCCTTGACAGGCAGCACCGCGCCGGTCGTGTAGGAGATGTGCGAGATGACGATCATTCGCGTGCGCGGGTTAATCAGTTGCTCGAACTGGCGGACGGTGTCGCTCTTCTTCATCTCGCCGACGCCAATGTTCGCGACGCGGACGCGCGTGCCGTAGCGCCGTTTGGTGAGGAAGGCCGGCATCAGACCGCCGGGGTGTTCGATGTTCGAGGTGATGATCTCATCGCCGCGCTGCCAGCGATAGCCGGCGATGGCGATATTCATCCCGTCTGTCGTCCTCCCCGCAATCGCGACATCCTCCGGCGTGCAGCCGAGGACGCCCGCAACCGCCTCCTTCGCCGCCGTCTTGGCCGCCATGATGCCGGGGTAGTGATTCGGCGCGATCCGCCCCTCGTTGAACTCTTCCATCATCACGTCCTGCATCGCCGTCACCGTCCGGCGCGGCAGCGGGCCGCAGGTGCCGGTGTTCAGATACACCGTATTCGTGACCGCCGGCATCTCCTGCCGGATTCGCTCAACCTTTGTCTCAATCGCAACAGCCATGATCGGGTTCTCCCTTCGGTCGTAGTAGACAGTAAACAGTAGTCGGTAAGTATACACTTTCGCGATAGCGATGACGTGCTAGGCGCGTAGGGGCGATGCTTGAATCGCCCATAGGCATCAAGATAAGGAAAAACAGAGAGACAAAGGAACGCCCTTCGTGCATGCTGGTGGTGTTGAAACATCCTCACCCACCGGATGATCCGCCAATGCTTTCAGACCCGCACGCCGACCGCGCTCATCCTCTCGCCCCTACTGACGGGCGGTAAGACGGACGTGTGACGGGAAGCAATGAGCAATGAGCAACGAGCAATGAGTATTCCCGTAGGGGCGATTCGCGAATCGCCCTCCTCGCCAATCCTATGGAGGTTGCGATGGTTCTGTCCGATGCCGAAACGATGACCGCGAAATCCGTCGCGCCGATGCAGCGACTGGCGTTGACGCGCATCCTCGTTTCGCTGTTGACGCATGAGGAGGCGATTGTCGCGGGGATCGGTAACACGAACTTCGACCTCGCCGCCACGGAGCGCCGACCGCAGAACTTCTTCATGCTCGGTAGCATGGGGCTGACCTTGCCGATCGCGCTCGGCGGGGCGGTGGCGCAGCCGGAACGGCGGTTTTTCGCCCTCGAAG
>JALYUS010000608.1 GCA_030853625.1 Chloroflexota bacterium | reverse complement strand
AAGTCTGGGCATCGAGGAGATCATGGTGCAGTGGTTCGCCCAGGATGACCTCAGCGCCTTGCAAACCATCGCGGAGGAAGTGCTGCCAAACGTCGCGGGCTAACGGGCGAGAAACCGGGGAGAACCGCAAAGGCGCAAAGGACGCGAAGAGCGCAAAGAGGGAGAAAAAGAGATTCCCTGCACTTTCTCATTTTTCTCTCTTCTTTGCGCTCTTTGCGGTTCTCCCCGGTTTGCCGGTTTGCCAGTCTTACCCCTGGTCGTCGCGCACGCGGACGCCGCCCATGAGGTAGGTGTCCAGAGAGTGGATGCGGCGGTTCGGGCGTGGTTCGGATGAGACAGTGATGTTTTCTGGCTTCGGGACGCTCGTCGGCGCGAGTTCAGAGGCGAAGATGGGCACCGGCACGCCCGGCGCTTCGCCGGGGAGCGCGAAGTCGAGCAGCACGGAGTAGACCGTCTCGCCGCCCGCCGCGTCACCCGTCCCCTCGCTGCCGACAACCTCGCCCATCCGGCCCTCATACGGATTCGGCGCTCCCGGCTCGGATTTGACGAGCACGCGCGTCCCCGGTTCATACCGCCGCTCGCGCATGCCGCCCGTGTGGATAAATCGCCGCTCGATATGATGCGACGGTTTGTGACTCCCACCCTGATAACTCATTGCTCGTCCGCTCCTCAGGTACGTATTACGACGCAGGCTGCATGCCCACGCGACCGATTTACTGTCAGTGTACGGAATCGCGGGGGGTTTGCCTACCCCTTCCCAAGTAATGAGCAATGAGTGGATTGCTCGTTGCTCCGTACGGTCAGAGCGTGAGGGATTTCTGGTATACTTCCCCTGTCCGGTTTGCCGGACACCGAAACGGCGCAACGCGGGCGCAAAGGTGCGTCGCGGATCGCCGCTTTTTCGAGTGAACGCGAGAACGGATTCATGACAGATCAGCGACATATTCGCAACTTCAGTATCATCGCGCACATTGACCACGGCAAGTCTACACTGGCGGACCGCCTGCTGGAAGTGACGCACACGATTGAAAAGCGTGAAATGATGGCCCAGGTGCTCGACTCGATGGACCTCGAGCGCGAAAAGGGCATTACGATCAAGGCGCGCGCCGTCCGCATGCGCTACATCGCGAAGGACGGCGAGGAATACGAACTGAACCTGATTGATACGCCCGGCCATGTGGATTTCGCCTACGAGGTCAGCCGCTCGCTCGCCGCCTGCGAGGGCGCGCTGCTCGTCGTAGACGCCGCCCAGGGCATCGAGGCGCAGACGATGGCGAATGTCTATCTCGCCCTCGAACACGACCTCGCGATTGTCGGCGTCATCAACAAGATTGATCTGCCCGCCGCGCAGCCTGAGAAAGTGGCGCTGGAGGTGCAGAACTTTATCGGCCTCGTGGACGACGAGATCGTCCTTGCCTCCGCGAAGTCCGGCCTCGGCGTGCCGGAGATTCTGGAGGCGATCGTCCGCTTCATCCCGCCGCCCGGTGGCGACCGCGCCGAACCCGTCCGCGCCCTGATTTTCGACTCCCACTACGATGCTTATAAGGGCGTGATCGCCTACCTGAAGATCGTGGACGGCACGCTGAAAAACGGCGACCGCATTCGCGTCATGTCCAACGGCGTTGAGAGCGAGATGATCGAGATCGGCGTCTTCCGGCCCGACATGACGCCCGTCTCCGAACTGGCGGCGGGCGAGGTGGGGTATGTCGCGACAGGCCTGAAAGTCGTGGGCGATTGCCCGGTCGGCGACACGATCACGACGGCCGCGAACCCGTCGCACGATCCCTTGCCCGGCTACCGCCCCGCCAAGCCGATGGTCTTCGCGGGCTTCTATCCCGTGGACTCGGACGACTATCCGCTCCTCCGGGACGCATTGGAGCGGCTGAAACTGAACGATTCATCGCTCGTCTACGAACCGGAATCGTCCGCCGCGCTCGGTTTTGGCTTCCGCTGCGGTTTCCTGGGCCTCCTCCACATGGAGATCATCCAGGAACGGTTGGAGCGCGAGTACAGCATTGACCTCCTCGCGACCGCGCCGAGCGTCGAGTATCAGGTCCATCTGACGAACGGCACGACGCAACTGATTGACAACCCCTCCGAACTGCCGACCGTGGACAAGATCGCGGAGATTCGCGAGCCGATGATGGACATCACGGTGATCGTCCCCGCCCGCTTCATCGGCGCGATCATGGAACTGGTCACGACGCGGCGCGGCGCCTTCGGCAAGATGGAGTATCTGGACGAGCAGCGCGTCCTGCTGACGTACCGGATGCCTTTGGCCGAACTGATTGTGGATTTCTATGACCAGTTGAAATCCCGCACGCAGGGCTACGCCTCGCTCGATTACCAGTTCGCCGAGTACGAACCCGCCGATCTCGTCAAGTTGGACGTGCTGGTGAACGCGCAGTCCGTGGACGCCCTCTCGATGATTACGCATCGCGCGTTCGCCCCGACCAAAGGCCGCGCGCTCGTCGAGACACTACGCAAACTGATCCCCCGCCAGATGTTCGATGTTCCGATTCAGGCGAGCATCGGCACGCGAATCGTCGCGCGTGAGACGATCAAGGCGCTGCGCAAGAACGTGACGGCGAAATGCTACGGCGGCGACATCACGCGCAAGCGCAAACTGCTGGAAAAGCAAAAAGAGGGCAAGGCGCGCATGAAGATGGTCGGCAGCGTCGAAATCCCCCAGGAAGCCTTCATGGCCGTCCTCTCATTGGATCGTGACATGGAGACGGCGGGACGGTGATTGCCCTCTTCCTCACCATGCGAGGGAAGGGCATACAATAGATGATGAGTTCGTCTTCTTCGGAAAGAGAAAGGATACCACTGTGCATGAAACAATCGTACGCCGCGCACCGCTCAGTGTCCGACTCACCGATGATGGCCATCACTTGCTTGATGATCTGGCTGCATCGCTTGGTGTGAGTAAGAGCGCGGTAATCGAGATGGCGATCCGTGAAAAGGCGCGCCGCGAATACGACGAGGACTCCTGGGCGTATACGGCGGAAACACGCGCGAGTATCGCGCGCGCGCGCGCGCAGCCGGGCTATCCGGTAACACCCACCGAGATGGAAGAAATCGCCGTAGCGGCCGAAACCGGCGATGCATCCACGGTGATCGAGCGGATTATTGCCAAGTACCGCGATGGCTGACTATACGAGCGTCATCATCACACCCGAATTCATGGCCTCGTTCGCGGACAAGGCTTTTTCTCCGGCAGATCGGCGGCGCTTCCTGCAAGCGTTGCTCTTACTCGACAGCAACGAGCGGCATCCCTCACTACGCGTTCATCAGTTGCAGGGCGACCAGGCAGGCATATGGTCTGCATCGGCATCTGACGAGTTGCGACTGACGTTCGAGCGGTTATCAGAGGGCAAGAAACTCCTCCTTCGTTGCAGCCACCACTACCAGCGGTAGCAAGAGAGACGATGCTCGACACGCGTATGAGCCATCGCCGTTGACACCGGGGAGTACGATTGCGCTATCGTGAGCCGAACAGATGAGGAGTGTATCGTTGCGCGGGCTGAGGCGTTGGCGGCCGATCCGCGCCCGCACGGCGTCGAGAAAGCGATTGGCTCGCGGATCACGTCGGTTATGTGGGGATGAAGGCGTCTCGCATTGTTCGGCTACACTTCCTCTGACTACCGACTACCGACTACCGACTACTGACTACTGCCTACGACCGGGATCGTAAAGACGAACATGCTGCCACCGATTGGCTGCCCGCTGCCCGCTGCCGACTGCCCGCTACTCTCTACCCAGACGCGGCCACCGTGTGCGGCGACGAGTTGCCGGACGACGGCGAGGCCGAGGCCGAGGCCGGAAGCGTCCTGCTGCGGGATATTCGTCCCCTTGACGAATCGCTCGAAGATGCGCTCGGCATCCTCTGCGGCGATGCCGGGTCCCGTGTCGCGCACGCTGACACGGATCATATCCTCCGCCACCGCGACGGCGACGTGGATCGTCGTACCCGGCTCGGAGAACTTCATCGCGTTGGAGAGCAGATTGTTCAGAATCTGATGGAGCCGCACTGGGTCGGCCATCGTCCGAGGGAGCGACGGGGGAATGGCGCTCTCCACCGTGATACGCGCATTGGCGCAAAGTGGGGCGACGCTCGCGATGGCCGCACGGATCAGATCGCCCATTGCCACCGGTTCTCGCTGCAAGGTGAGCCGCCCAAGATCGGCCTGCACGAGATCGTTGATGTCGTCCACGAGCCGCCAGAGGCGCCGCACACTGAGCGAGGCGGAATCGAGGAAGTCGCGCTGCATCGCGGTCAGGGGGCCAACGCGTTCCTGCGCGAGAATGTTCAGGAAGCCGTAGATCGCGGTCAGCGGGTTGCGCAGTTCGTGCGAAACGAGGCCCATGAACTCGGCGCGCGTCCGCTCCGTTCGCCGCATCGCCGCCGCGTCGTGGATCATGCGCTGCGCGTTGTAGGCGGCGGTACCGATCACCGAACTGCAATCCTGCAGAACCTGTTGCATCTCAGGGTCGAACGGCTCCGTGTGGAAGTAGCAAACGAGACCAACGAGCGTCCCGGCAGCACGGAGCGGTACAGCGAAAACCATGTGTCCGGCGACGATGTCCGCGAGCGGCATGACCCGTGGGCCATGCGCGGAGCGGGCGCCCGCATGGGCGTAGGCATCGAGCGCCCATTGCCGTAGCCGCTCCCGCTGCCCGACCGTCTGCAAGGTCCGCGTGAAAACGGCCGCCGCCGGCGCCTCCTCCTCCCCGTCGGTGACGAGCACGCCGACCGTGTACGGCACGACATCGCAGACGAACGGCAGGACGATGTCGAGCGCCTGACGCGGATCCTCACACGCCGTGACTGCCCGCGTCAGGGCGAGGAGCATCGTCGCCCGGTGAGCGGTCGCCTCCTGCTCCATCGCCCGCCGCGCTTGCGCAACGGCGAGCGCCGCGCCCTGTGCGGAGGCCCGCAAGGTCGCGACCGTGCCCCGATGAAAGACGCCGACTTTCGGCGCCCATGCGGTCAGCGTACCGTAAAAGGCTGTATCAGTCGTTATCGGCACGCACATGATCGTGCCGGATGACTCGCGCCGGAGCGAGAGGTAGCGTGGCTCCTTCGTCACATCGTGGATCAGTAGCGGCATACCTGTTTGCCCAACGGTCCCCGCGATGCCGACACCGAGCGGGAAGGAGGCCTGCCCGATCATGCCGAGTGGCATGTCCGAGACAACGACGGTCCTGAGCGTATCCGCCGTCTCGAAGAGTTGTACCGAGCAGCGACATTCCGCGAAGGAAGCCGCGATATGCTGCACGAACCGCAAGAGCAGCGGCCGTAACGCAGCAATCTCCGCCTCGCCGATCCCCCGCCGCTCCACCGGCGAGCGTGCCTCCCGCTGCTGCTCCGTCAACGCGCTAGGCGGCGCGGCGACCGTCCCGATAGACATACCCAAGCCCCCGAACCGTGTGGATAAAAATTGGATCATCGGGATCCTGCTCGATTTTCTTGCGCAGACGGCGAATGTAGACATCCACGCGGTTGCTGCCGCCCTCGTAGTCGTAGCCCCATGTTCGCTCGATCAGCGTCTCGCGCGAGATGACGGCGTTCGCGTTGCGCATCAGGCATTCGAGGATCTTCATCTCGGTCGGCGTGAGCAGCGCGGGGCGACAATCGGGCGCGGAGAACTGCAACTCACCGAGATCGAGCGCAGTATCACCCACTTTAATGACCATCCCGAACAAGTTGCGCTCCGCGCGGCGATAGCGGCGCAGCACCGCCTGGATGCGCGCGAGCATTTCCGTCGGCTCGAATGGCTTGGCGATGTAATCGTCCGCGCCATGACCAAAACCGTCTACCTTGTCGCCGACCATGCCGCGCGCCGAAAGGAAAATGACCGGGATGTCCGGGTGCTCGCGGCGGAGCGCCGTGCAGAGTGTGAAGCCGTCTATGTAGGGCAGCATCACGTCCAGTAAGATCAGATCAACGGCATTCTCCTTAAGGAATCCGCTCACCTGGCGCGGGTCGGAGAGCGTCGTCGTCTGGTAGCCACTGTCATCGAGGAGAAAGACGAGCATCTTGCTCATAAACGGGTCATCCTCGACAACCAGAATGTGTGTTTTTACTGTTTCGCTACTCATCCTCTACCATCCCGTCACCGCAATCGCGGCGTGATAGTGCGGCGTCAGGCCACAAACGCGATCATCTCCTGCCGCATCACACCGGTAACAAACGACCAGCGACGCCATACCGCCCGATCTCTCTTAATGATGTCCACGATACGCATTGAGGTCCCCCTGCGGTTTATATATAGATCATAAACCATACTTCTCGTAAAGTAGAACGTCATATCACGGGGAAATGTGACGGGCCTGACAGAATCCGTCTCAGAACGGGCCAAAAGTGGACCGCCAGGACGCCAAAAGAGAGGGGGAATTAACGCAGAGAACACGGAGATCGCAGAGCGTGCAGAGGCGAAAAAGAAAGTCACCCTCTGTGTCCTCTGCGTTCTCTGCGCGCTCTGCGTTAATTCCCCTCTCTTTTGGCGTCCTGGCAGTTTGCGTCGTCGCTTACAGCCTCAGGCGGGCCAGAGGTTCATTTCCTGCGTCCAGACGTGAGCGGGTTGGGCGAGAAGGGAGGCGATGGCGTCCGCGACATCCTCAGGTTGGAGGAAGGCTTTACCCGGCTGCGCCTGCTTTTCCGCGATGGTGCGGCCACCGAATGTGGTGAGGATACTCCCCGGCGAGAGGTAGCAGCAGCGGATACCGTCCGCCTTCACTTCCTCGGCGAGGGCAAGCAGGAAGCCGCGCAGCCCCCACTTCGCCGCGCAGTACGACGAGAGGTTCGCGTAGCCCGCGTATGCCGCGCCGGATCCGACCGCGACAATGCGCGCGTCGCCCGCCGCCTTCAGGGCGGGCAGCGCGGCCTGCGTGACGAGGAATGGCCCGGTGAGCATCGTCGCGATGGCCTCCTGCCAATCCGCAACGCGATAGGTCTCGACCGGGCCATGGACGCCGATCCCGGCATTGAGTACGAGGCCATCCAAGCCACCGAGCGCGGCGATTGCCGCATCCACCGCGCCCCGCACGTGTGTCGCGTCTCCGACATCCGCAACGACAGCGACCGCCGTGCCGCCCGCCTCTCTCACCGCGCGCACCGTTGCGTCGAGATCGTCCTGCGAGCGCGCCAGCAGCGCGACCGCCGCTCCCTCCTGTGCGAGCCGCAACGCCGTCGCCCGTCCAACACCCCGGCTTCCACCCGTAATCAGTACTCGCGTTTTCGCGCTCATCCCACTTGCCCTCCGTGTGCAACCGCTCTACGTATTCAGGTAGTGCAACCCTTCGCGGAGCGACGTTGGCGGATGGCCGATCAGCGTCGCGGTCGCTGAATCCTTGCTGCTATTATCGAGCCGCAGCATCTTCAATTGTTCAGGCGTTACCGGCGGCTTCGGCAGCAGTTTATCGAAGGCGAGGGCCGCCGGTTTCAGGAGCGCGGCAGGCACGGAGAGCATCGGGCGGTGGGCGCCGGTGACATCCATCAGCACCGTGACCATCTCCTTGTACGACATGATCTCCGGCCCGCCAAGTTCAAACGTCTTGCCGATCGTCGCCGGATCGTCGAGCGCCTTGAGAAAGGCATCCACGACATCATCGAGCGAGACGGGCTGAAATTTCGCCACCCCACCATCCGGGAGGATAAATGGTGCGGGCAACTTCGCCAGCCCCGCCAATGTGGAGAAGAATTGGTCGCCGGGGCCGAAGATGAGCGAGGGGCGAAAGATCGTCCAATCGAGGCCGCTCGCCTTGACATACTGCTCGGCGCGATACTTCGTGTCGTGATACGGGAACGTGGGATCGGGGAGCGCGCCGAGGGCGCTCATTTGCAGATGCCGTCGCACGCCCGCCGCTTGCTCGGCATCCACGATCTGCACCGTTCCCCGGTAATTGACCTTCTCGAAGGTGCGATCGCCCCGCTCGCGGATAATCGCGACGAGATGGATCACCGTCTCCACGCCCGCCACAGCCGCCGGGAGCGTTTCCGGCACGGTCACATCCCCATGCACATATGCAACCCCCTTCGGAAATTCCTTTCGTGCCGCCGCCACATCGCGCACGAGCAGGCGCACATCCTTTCCCTGCTCCACCAGTTTCCGCACGAGGCGGGAGCCGACATACCCTGTTCCACCGGTCACAAGTATCATCGCTGCTTGCTCCTCTCAATGAGTAGTCGGTGGACAGTAGTCGGTAGGGAACGGTCCCGTATCCCGTTCTGGACTACTGTCTACCGACGACTATCTGCTGTCTACTCCGTTTATCCGAGCGGCACGACGTACCGGACGATCAGCCAGAAGCAACATGCGCTGCCGCCTAATACGAACAGATGCCAGAGGGCATGTGCGTCGAACGTACCGGGGAAAGGGTTCGGACGCTCGAAGACGAAGATCAGTGCGCCGACAGTATAGACGGCGCCACCCGCGAACATCCAGATCACGCCTGCGGTGGGAAGGGCGCGAAAGAGCGCGGGCGCGGCCAGCACGCCGATCCAGCCGAGAAGGATGTAGAACATCGTTGAGGCCCAGCGGGGCGCGTCCATCCAACGGGTCATCATGATGAGACCGGCAACGACAAGCCCCCAAATCGCACCGAGCAATCCCCAGCGCCAGACGCCGTGAAGCGCGAGCAGGCAGAGCGGCGTGTAGGTCCCGGCAATCAGGACGACGACCATCGTGCAATCAAAGCGCAGCAGGCGGGCATTGCCGCGCGGTGAGAGTGAGAGTGAGTGGTGAAGCGTGCTCGCCGTGTAGAGGGCAATCTGGCTGAGACCGAAGACGATCAGGCCAATGAGCGCCCGCGCATTATCCATACGGACGCCGATTGTCAGCAGGACGCCCATCGCAATGACCGACAGCAGGAGGCCGGTCAGGTGGGTCAGGCCGTTCGCAGGTTCACGCACCCGCAGTGTTATCGCGCGCATCGTTGCTCCGTCTGATGTTGCATTCGGTTCGTATCCATGTCCGCGTCTCCTTCTCATTCCTATCGTCAATTCGGCACAATCACTGTCGCGTTCAGGGAGAGATGACTCCCCTGCATGGCATGAGCGGGATCGGCGGACAAATCCAGCACGCATACATCGTCTGATCGCGTGGGATACATCCCTTCGCCACGCGCGTATTTCGCGGGGGAGCGGCCGATTGCCCGCTCAACCGCAGCCAGCAAATTATCCAGATCGCGCAGATCGCGTAGATCATGGAAGCGAAACGGCTTCCGCACCACCTGACAGTGCGTTGCCTGTGGTACATCCCCCTTCATCGGCGCGCGTTCCGGCTGCCCGGAGAGGATGATCGCCGGGATCCACGCCCTCTCGCGATCTCCCCGGAGGCGCGTGAGGCGATTCCATTCATCATCGCGCTGCTGCAAAGAGCGGTCGAGAATGATGAGCTGCGGCTGCGCGTACCGCAACAGCGCGTGCGCATCTTCGCACTCGCCCGCACACCAGCGGAGGGTGCGGTAGCCTTCGTCGGCGAGCACATCATGCATTGAGGAGAGAAAGGAGCGGTCATTATCAAGAAGCGCGATCATCGGGGCCGTCATCGGTCCCCCTTCCCGCCGCGCTGGATAGAGACGGCACACAGAGAGAGTAGCGATAGCCGCTACTCCTGTGTTCAGTCATCGTCAGCGTTGCCCCTCCACCATAACACGCTATGAACGGATTCATACGAATACCCCCTAGAACCTGTAGAAATCTGTACATCGTCAAAGCAAAGTGCGCTGTGGGAAGTGGGACGTGGTAGAGTAGCGTGTGTTAAGCATGTGACCCCGCTCGACATTCTCCAACGTTGTGAGCCGCGCCGGATGAAGGCGGCGGCAATGCGGGACCCGCTGGGTCGCAGATCGGCATCTCTCATCGGATGAATGCGAGACGCGAGGAGAACCGCATGACACTATCACTGGATGGACTATCCCCGCCCAGGAAGCGCCCCGGCCCCAAGCCACGCGGACGCACCGTCGTGCCGCTGACGATCACCGTCACCCTGGCGCAACGTGGCGCGCTGGTCGCCCTGGCGGATATACAGACGAGCAGCATCAGCGCCGTCGTCCGCCAGTTCATTATTGCCGGACTGGCTGCGGGCGCCGCACCAACGCCCTGACGCAACCCCAGAGCGCGAAGGGGGCGGTAGTACGAAGATACGACGACTCCCTCTCCAATCACCCACCTACGTTTCCGTCAGTACCACACCGAGAACGTTCGCGCCCACCTGTTCGAGGATCGCGAGGGCGCGTTGCGCCTGCGGTCGACGCGTCTTGCCCTGCGCGACGAGGAGCAGGACACCGTCCACGCGCGCGGCGATCGCCCGGCTGTCCGCCACATCCGCGACGGGCGGCGCGTCAATGAGCACAACGTCCGCCTGAGCGCGGAGGGCGGCGAGCAGCACACCAAAGGCGTCCGCGCCGAGCAGGTCTGCCGGGTTTGTCCCATGCCCGCCCGCCGGCAGAAGCAGAAGGTTCGCTACTCCGGTCTCGACCACGGGCAGAATGATCGTGTGGCTCTCCTCGTCGGGGCCGAGAATAGCGGTCGCGATCCCCTCCGTTGCCTTCCCCTGCCCGAAGAGGGCGCTCAGACTCCCGGCGTTCGACGCGCCGCGCAGATCGGCATCCACGAGAATGACGCGCTCCCCGGCAAGCGCGCAGGCGACACCGAGGTTCGCGACCACCGCCGCGCGATCTCCGACGCCGCCGGAGTCCGCGAGCAGATAGACATGCCCGCCCTCACCTCCCCCGGCACGCGGATCGAAGCGCAGGTTCGTCCGCAGCGCGCGGTATGCTTCGGCAGCGGCCCCATCCGGCTCCCCAAGCATCACGAGCCGCTCCCGGAGCGCTCCCCCCGGCCCCGCCTTCGCTTCCATCACCTCATGCATCATACCCTCCCCACTCGAAAGCGATTGAACCGCAAATACTGCCCAACGGGCACCCGAAAGAGCGCAAAGGACGCAAAGGAAAACAGAAGAGATGAAGGTCTATTTCCCCCCCTTTTCTCCCTCTGTGCGTTCTTTGTGTCC
>JALYUS010000576.1 GCA_030853625.1 Chloroflexota bacterium | reverse complement strand
CCGCTTCCCGCGATACCCTTCTGGAGCCGCCAGACCATCGGGAAACTCGGATCGAGGATCCACTCCTGCAAGTACCGCGCGCGAAAATGGTAGATGCGTCCCAGCGCTCCGGACTGAATGAGATGGCGCGCGTGCAGCACGGCGGGCACGAAACGGTAGTTGAAGGCGCAGAGATGCTTGACACCTGCTTTGTTCACTGCGTCGAGCATCTGCTTCGCCTCGTGGGCGGTGCGACCGAGCGGCTTCTCGCAGATCACGTGCTTGCCGGCCTCGGCGGCGGCGATGGAGGGTTCGGCATGAAGATTGTTCGGGCCGCAGTTATCGAAAACCTGTACGTCAGGATCGTCCACGACCGCGCGCCAGTCCGTCGTGGCGCGCGCGAAGCCATAGCGTGCGGCGGCCGTCCGCACCAACGTCTCGGAACGCCCGGCGATGCTGACAAGTTTCGGCAGGGCGGGCGGTGGCCAGAAGATGTAGGGCATCTGTTTGTACCCATTCGTGTGTGCCTTGCCCATGAAGGCGTAGCCGAGCATGCCGATGCCGATCTCCGGCACATCGCGCATCTCCCCCGCGTCGCCCATCGTCACAAACCCAACATCCGTCGGCATCGCTCACTCCCTTCCGCATCACATCGAACCGGCACGATATGGACGTATTCTAGCGCATGACGGGTGGGCCACTTGAACTGCCGGGAAGGATTTAACGCAGAGGACGCAGAGACCAGAGAGATCACAGAGGAAAGAAAATAATGTTGGCCTCTGCGCTATCCCCTCTTTACTCGGCGAAGGTGACGAGCGGTGCGCCGAGTTGGACGGTTGCACCGGGTTCAGCATGGACGGTTGCCACGACACCGTCGCGATCCGCCTGCACCTCGTTCTCCATCTTCATCGCCTCGATGACGGCGATTACCGATCCAGCGGTGACGGGCTGCCCGGCAACGACCGGCATGCGGACGAGGATGCCCTGAATCGGGCTGGCAATCGTCCCATTCCCACCGGCGCTGCCATTGCGCGTTCGGTCCAGTCGGGGCGGCGGGCGACGCGCGGATGACGACGGATGCATCAATGCGGCTTCGAGGCCATAGACGCGCGCGCGTTGCCGCTCGCCCGCGATCTCCATCGTTACGACGCGCCCCGTATCCAGCGGCGGTGCGGGCACGGGATCGGGCTGCGGCGCAAGCGCGGCGAGCACGTCGGTTGCCTCGATGAATTGCGTCGTCGCAACGCCGTCGCGAAAGGCGGGTTGAGCGAGTGCTGCCTGATGGAAGGGGATAGTCGTCGGCACACCGGCGATGTCGTAGGCAGCAAGCGCCGCTTCCATGCGCGCAATCGCTTCCGCGCGATCCGCACCATGCACGATCAGTTTCGCAATCAGCGAGTCATACTGTGTGGGGATCGCGTCGCCCGCGCGATAGCCGCCGTCCACACGCATGCCATCGCCTACCGGCTCGCGATAGCGGGTCAGCAGGCCGGGCAACGGCTGGAAACGGCGGGCGGGGTCTTCCGCGACGATGCGGCACTCGATGGCGTGCCCGGTGGCAGAGATGTCCTCTTGCATGAGGGTCAGCGGTTCGCCGAGCGCGATCCGCAGTTGCCACTGGACGATGTCCACGCCCGTCACCATCTCGGTGACGGGATGTTCCACCTGGACGCGCGTGTTCATTTCGAGGAAATAAACTTCACCATCCTGCTCGATAAACTCGACGGTGCCCGCGCTGACGTAGCCGACACTCCGCGCGAGAGCGACGGCGGCCTCGGTGATCCGTTCCCGCGCCGCCGACGTGATGCCAGGCGCGGGCGATTCCTCGATCAGTTTCTGGTGTCTGCGTTGCACCGAGCAATCCCGCTCGCCGAGGTGGATAATGTTCCCGTGCGCGTCCGCCAGCACCTGTACTTCGATATGCCGGGGCGTGGGAAAGTACCGTTCGAGATAGACCGCCGCATTGCCGAACGACCGCGCGCCCTCCCGCGCCGCGCCTTCGAGCGCCGTAGCGAGATCATCCGCGCGCTCTACAACGCGGAAGCCGCGCCCGCCGCCGCCGCCCGCCGCCTTGACCGCGAGTGGATAGCCGTGCTGCTCCGCCCACGCCCGCGCGACTGTAATGTCGCTAATTGCATCCGCTGTACCCGGCACAATCGGCACGCCCGCATCGGCGGCGATCCGCCGCGCAGCCACCTTGTCGCCCATCGCGCGGATGACGGCGGCGCTCGGCCCGACAAAGGTGATCCCGGCTGCCACGCACGCGTCCGGCAGCGAAGGATTTTCCGAGAGAAAGCCGTAGCCGGGATGGAGGAGTGTCGCGCCGGATCGCGCCGCGACACCGATCAGCGCGGGAATATCGAGATACGGCAGTGCGGCAGTTGTCGCTTCGATACGGAAGGCGCGATCGGCCATCTGGACATGCAGTGCGTCCTGTTCGCCGGGGCCATAGACGGCGACGCTCGTCAGACCGAGCGCGCGACACGCCCGGATGATCCGGCAGGCAATTTCCCCACGATTTGCGATCAATACCGTTGCCACACGCACCCGTTCCACTCCTTTGGGCGATTATGGCGCATCGAAGCGGGCACGAGCAAATGCCAGCAGATGCTCCTGAACGATGTCGGGCTGCTCTTCGGGCAAATAATGGCCGCAATCGGGAATCGCGAATCCCCGCACATCGTCCGCGACGGCGCGCCAGACATCGCGCACGGGCCGTTCCGCGAGGTTGCCATTCTCGCCCCACAAGAGGAGTATCGGCACCGTGACGCGCATTCCCGCTTCCCGTTCGGCGCGATAGCGCGGCACATCCACCGCGTAGATCGCCCGATAATCATTGAGCGCCGCCGCGACCGCGCCGGGTTGCAGGAAGGCATCACGGTATGCCGACCACGCGCCGTCCGCGCGCATCTGGTCGAGCAACGCCGGCGTCCGCATGAAGAATCGTTCGAGATATTCGCCTTCATGCCCGGCGATCAACTGCTCCGGCAGTTCCGGCACGAGATGAAAAATCCAATGCCAGTACCGCTGTGCGATCTCGGCGGCGGTGTACTGGTCGTAGACGTACTCCACCGGCAGAATATCGAGGAGCGCCACGCCCGCGAGGTCGTCGGGATAATCGAGCGCGTATCGCCGCGCCACCCGCCCGCCCCGGTCGTGCCCAATCAGCACAAAGCGTCCCAATCCAGGATGCCGGACAAGCGCGTGAATATCCGCCGCCATCGTCCCCTTATCGTATCCTTCGATACCCGCAGGCTTCTCCGAATCCCCATACCCCCGCAGATCAACGGCGATCACCCGATGCCGTTCCGCCA